>NZ_JBBIAM010000051.1:0-61921 GCF_054185185.1 Bradyrhizobium sp. UFLA05-153 | reverse complement strand
CTCCGGTATCCTCAAAGCTTGCGAGGGCGATCCGTTCATGATCGTCGGCTCGCTGCTCGAAACCGCCCATGCCATGCCGGTCGAAGCCCGCTGCGCGCTGGCCGGTACTCTGGCGCTCGCCGACCAGCCCGCAGCGCGCGGCGCCGCGGTTCTGTTCCTGCTCGATCCGGCCTCGGCTGTGCGCCGCGTCGTTGCGGCAGCGCTTGCACAGGTCGCGGCCTCTCTGGCGCCGACTGATGTTCGGCGGCTCATCGCGGTGCGTAATTGGCGGCCCGAGAACGAGCGAGCTGAAATCGATGCCATCATCCGCAAAGCACGTGCGGCTGGGATCGAATGCGTGCAATGGGAGGTAGGCAGCATCGAGGCGATTGCCGCCACGGCCGTCGACGGTGCGGCAACACAAGGTTTCCTGTTGGTGTCGCCTGCAGGAAGAAAAAAGCGGATCTCGTCGATCCTGACCAAGGGCGCGATTGCAGATGCCTGGAGCAGCGAGCCGGAGTCACGTCGCCAGATCGAGGCAAGCCTGGCCAGTGCCGGGATGGCCGCTCCCACGCTTGCTGTATCTAGGTCATACCTCGATCGTATCGTAGCACATCACTTGGCAATCGGCGCAGAGAAGGGAGAGGCGCCACCGCTCGGACTTCTCGAGGTTGCCGAGACGATCGGCGGTGTCGACTGGCAACCATCGCGTATGACCTTCAGTGAAACGCTAGCCGGCCTGGTCTCCGAGGTCCCGAAGACTATGTTGGAGCCCGCGACGCTTACATCGGTGCTGCGGAAGAGCGCTGAATTGGCCGACATCGAGGTCATCGCACAATCCTGGTTTGAGGACGACCCGGAGGTTGCACGAGCGGTGGGTCGCGCAGGCCGCGGTAATCGCGCGAAGCTTGCAAACTATCTTCTGCAGAGCATCTTTGCGCGCCGCCGTGACAGATGGGCCGACCTCATTCTGAGCACCGCCTTGTGGATGCGCGAGGCGCCCGCGGAGGCCGATCTATGCTGGCGAGAGCTCGCGATCGTTGCAAAGGCGCTCGCCGACGGGAGGGACATGACCGAGATCGGTTTGATGCGCGATATCGCCTTGCGCACGATCGCGGTGCTCACGGAGCCGGCGTCGAAACTAAATTTTGGCTGATGTACGTGAGCTGCAACTCCCTCCGACTTCGGGGCAGCGCGTGTCGCAGGCCATCGCAGAATTAGCGATTGGAGCGGAACCTCAGGCTCCGCCATCATAGTGCACGGTGAAGCAACAGCGCCCACCTTCATCGGCTGCGCGTCACTTCGCCAGAGCACGATTCCGCCGCCTGCGACCGCTGTTCCGGCGCGGATGAGTTAACCGCGGTTCTGTCGGTCGAGTTCGCGTTGCGCTTCCGTTAAGGCGCGCGGCTCGACCAGCAGACCTTGTCGTTCATAGCGGCGCCGGCTCTTGCTGAAGCGTACCACCACAGCGTGCCTTGCGCTTTTCGCCTTGGCTCGGCGCGTGAGCAGCGCATCCCCGGCAGACAAAAATTCAAGATCGTCGAGACCTGTGCAGCGCAGGCACACCGGACCGGGGCTTTCCATGATGAGAAAATCTCCCGTTCCGCCGCATCGGTGGCATTTCCAGGTTTCGTTCAGCGGCTGGATCACCAGAAGCTCGGGAGCACGGCTCGCTCTCTCCGCCAAAAGCTCCCGCTTCCTCTCGGAAAGCTCACCCGAAATCCAATGGGTACGGTACAGCTTTTCGATCGTCGGATTCCCGCTCTTGCTGAAGCGCAGCGTCCGCCGCGATGGAGCCCGCGCGATATAATGCGTCTCGCTTGCGGTTAGCCCCTCCGCGGCCGCCCACGACCGAAACAGCTTCATGGCCTCGGAAATGCGCGGCAGATTAGTCTGCACCACCCTCTCGAGATAATCGACCTCTCCCCGTTGCCAGCGCTTGAGTGCACCGGGATCGAGCCATCCGATCCCCACCAGCACGTCAACGGGGCGCACATACTTCTGGGCTGCGAGCGCCGCCTCTGCCGCTCTGATCACGCGTTCGTCGAGTTTCTTACGATTGTGCGGATGCATGTGCGTCCCCTTCGCGCGCCTGCAGGTATTTCGAGCGACAGGGATCCGGAATAGCCGGAAACAGTCATGACTACCACAAGAGCACGCGACAATGGCCAACAAGCTCAAGCCCCGCGCAAAATGCGACGCCTGCCGGCGGCGGCTGCTACGTCTGGATCGACACGAAGACGGGGCAGGCCGTTCCCACGATCCCACTTAGTGCAGTGTACTCGGGCTCCTCTCGTGGAGGTGATGCCCTCAGAACCATAGAGATTCATGTCGCCGTAGACACTGATGGCGTTCACGCACACAATCCAAACACCGGCCAGAACTTCGTTCATGACCCGAACGGGCGGCGGCCGCTCGGCGTCGGCGGCGCCTGGCACAGCCGAGCTTCCTGCAGGGCTTCGGCCATCCGGTGTCGCTATTCGCCGAGTACCAGCACCCCTGGTGGCAGGATGTGAACTTCAACACGCCAGCCGCGTCGCCCTTTTCAACTATACCTTTACCCGGCAGGACGACGTCGTGAAGTTCGGCTTCACGGGTTGATTTGAGCCCGGCTTCAGCACCCGTCACGACCGGACCTCGCTACGTGAAGGCGCTGCCTCCGAAGGAGCTGGGACAGCTGGCCAGCTTGAACTGTCTGCCCGCAGCACAAGATCGGGCGCCATCGCAGAACGATTCCAGGAATGGTTGCCCAAGGTTACAGCATCCGCGCCGGACGCCAGCAGTTCCTCGTAGATGGCGGCGGTGATGCCGAAGCCCTGGTCCGCGCCATTTTCGCCGTTGACCACGCACAGACCCACCTTCAGCTTAGCAATGCATTCCGGAAGATGGGTTCGAACGGCTTGGCGGCCGGACTTTCCAACGACATCGCCGATGAAGAGAATGCGCAAACTCAGTCTCTCAGATGTAGGCAATCGAGAATGCCGATCTGAATAGCGCTGGGTCGATCATCCCTCAGCCCGCCTTCTGCTGTCAACGAGCGCGGGTTGCATGATCGTCGTCGCGGCTTTTGAATCGCCAGCTGTCGTTGCCGGTCTCGACGATGTCGCAGTGATGGGTCAAGCGGTCGAGCAGCGCGGTGTTCATCGCTGGGCCATTCACCGAGGGCGAGATTGGTGGTGACGATCACGGAGGCGCGCTCGTAGAGCCGGCTGACGAGTGGAAGAGAAGCTGACCGTCGGACTGGGCAAAGGGCAAATATCCGAGTTCGTCCGGGACGATGAAGTCCATTCGGGCTAGATGTTCGGCAAGACGGCGCTAACGTCCGCTGTGGATCTCGATCTCGAGGCGGTTGACAAGGTCGACCACATTGCAGAAGCGACCCACGGGCACCGGATCGGATGCAGGTTCTGGCGATTGCGATGGCCAAATGGGTCTTGCCAGTGCCAGTGCCGCCGACCAGCACTACGTTGCGTTCCTGGACGATGAAGCCGCCGCCGGCCTGACAAGGCCGCCAACCGCGAAGCGGGGGCGCGGCACGCGCCCGCCTTGATAGGGCGGCGGCGGTCCGTCCCAATTGATGGTAGCAGGCGCGCCTTTGCCGTGACTGTGCTACCGGCCGAGCCCTCGGTTTCTTCCGAAAGTCCACTCGATGCCACGGTCGTCGCGCTGCAGACCGCTGATGTGCTGGCCGATGCGCTTCTCGAGGAGTGGTTGCCAGGGCACGAGCTGAAAGCCGAGCCCGTTGTCGATCATCGCGAAGCGCCCGCTGACGAGGCTGGCGACGCCGGCGAGGCGGCCACTGACGTACTCGCCGGCGTTTGCTGGCGTGTAGGTTAGCCCGCGCTCTCTCGCCATCTGGTGGCCGACACGCTCAACCTCCCGTCGCTCAAGAGTCGCCACCGTGTCCACGGGGACACGAACGTTGCCATCCTTAGCGGTCGCAAGGCCCATCTCGACAAGTCGCCGAGCCCGACGGCTGATAGCTTTGTTGACCTCTCTGCCAAAACCGCCGTCCCTGATTTCCGAGCGGTCCTCGGCAATAATCTGTCGGTCGAGCCAAGTCGCACCCTCGCTGGCAATCTGCCGGTCGAGGCCGATGGCCGAGAGCGTCCGTATTCTCAGCCCGTCGCCGCCCTGGCTGAGGTCGTAGGCCTGCCCCCGCTCGACGATGTCCTTCGGGACCTTCCAATTATCGGCATCGATCCGCTCGACTTGGCCGGCCCGGCGCAATGCCTCCAAGCGTCGGACATGGGAACGCACGAAAGCTTCGGGGTCCTTGCCCTGCCGCTCAAAGCTATCGCGGATACGCTCCAGGTGCCGGCACGGCCGGTAGATGTCGTTGCGCTCCTCGACATTGCTGGCAATGTTGCGGTCGGCAGGTCTTGGACCGGACACGACTGGGGCCGCGTCGACAATCATGTCCCGCCCGACCTCCTCGATCCGGCTCGCGTCCTTGAACTCCATGTGATGGACGCGGCCATCGATGCCGTCGACGACCAGGTAAACCCGCTCGCCCATCTCGTCTCCGGCCAGGCCCTTGGCCAGGACTCGGCCGACGATCTTCTCGCCTGATCCTTCTCCGTGAAGGGCGAATTGGTCAACGCCGCGCTCCTCGGCGAGGCCGTTCTTCGTGAGGGCCCGGTGGACGGTGTTGATGACTTCAGTGCGGTGGTCCAGATCTTTCAGGACTTGTTCCGCGCGGTCGGAAAGGGCCCATCGTCCCGGCTCAAGCTCGGTGGCCACTCCGTAGCGCTCCAGGTGCCTTACCCGGCCGATCATGAGGTTACGGTTCTCTCGTATGAGGAAGGTCGCACCTTCCCCTGGTCGCAGATCGATCACGCCCTGCTCCTGCTGCTCGGTCAAGAGTAGTTTGTCGAGCCGCGTCACGCGCTCGGCTTCGACCTCGTTTTGCAGCCTTGTCTGAAGCTCGATCTCGCTCTGGTGACCCAGTTCCCGGGTGACCAGTTCGCTTGCCCGGTGGCGGACGCCACGGCTGATATAGTCGCCAGCAATATTGAGGATGCGGCCATCATCGAGCACGCCGCGGACGATGATGTGGGTGTGGGGATGGCCGGTGTTGTGGTGGTCCACCGCGATCCAGTCGAGGTGGGTGGCGAGATCCAATTCCATCTGGCGCATGAGGTCACGGGTGAAGCCGCGAAGGTCAGCCATTTCGGTTGCATCCTCCGGGGCGACGATGAACCGAAACTGATGACGATCCTCCCGGCCACGCTCCACAAAGGCCTTGCCGTCCGCCTCGTTCTCGAAAGCGGAATAGGCCTTGCCCCGCTCGCCGTCACGCGTGACCCCATCCCGCTCGAGGTAGCGCAGATGGGCATCGACGGCCCTGCTCATCGTGGCGCGGATCTTCGGACCCCGCGCGCCACGCCGCTGCGGATTGAGCCGCACGACCCTCGCCTTGACCACCACCCGCCGGGCCCGGAAGCGGCCTGCGGAATCTCTCTGCCACCCAGCGTCCCTGCCCTGCCGAGCAAACGACGCAACGACCTTCGCGCCCCGGCCGCGCGCGCTGAACCGGCCCGACCTTCCTCCTTCCCGGCCGCCGCCCGATCGCGCTCTCGAGCCTATCCGCCGAGGATCACCACCCGCTTTGCGGACTGCGACCTGGACCTGCTTGAGAAACGGTTGCGTCCGCGGATTGATGCGCGCTCCTCCGTTGCGGGACCGGCCAGGTCTGATCCGGAAATTCTCACTGTCATCGCGTGCCATGGCGCGACGATTGACATCGGAAAGGGCCGACACAAGAGCTGCCGAACACTGATCGCATCAAATCGCATCATCACGCACGATAGCGAACAAACAGCGTGGCTCCTCTTCGGAGCACATTGCGAGCGCCATCGCTCGAAAGATTGAAATTCATCGGGAAAGTTCGAAGGGCGGCGCCTGCACACGTTGCTACGTGCCGTTTTGACGTCGCCAAAACTTGCAAGATCCAATGTGCAGACAACCCTTTGCGACCGGAGGGAGCCAGCGAACGCCAGTTCGCTTTATCTCGCCCTCCACGGTTGGCTATCCCGTGCTCACTTCCTGCCCGACCCAATTGTACGGAAACCCTGAACGCCAGCGCAGCACCAGCGGAGCAGCGCGTTCCATCGCTGCAGGGGTGTGGGGGGATGGAGCACCGCCGATGGAAGGGGCGATGGCAGGCGATGGAAGGGCCGTTAGCAGAGGCGTTCGAATGGGCGTTGGAAGCGATGGAAGACCGATCGAACGGGCGATGGAAACTTATCGGGGCGCTCTCTCGATGTGCTTCCGGCGCTTCGAAGCGGGTCCCGTTTCCACACTCACGATTTTTCCGGCTGTGAACAAGCGCTCCATGGCAGCGCGAAAAGCGTCTGACGATACCCCGTTTGCCTCGGGGTCGCCGGCTAACTCAAATGGCGCACTTCCGCGACCAGTGCTCGGGCGGACGGGCCGGCCCTGGGCAATGCGCTTGTCGAGCAGTTTGAGGAAAAGCTCGTCGACGTCGCGCTCGGCTGCCGCCCGGTAGGGAGAGCTGTCGGCTGATGTTTTCGTAACGAACGTTAGGCCGTTCCAGCGCAGCTTGATCTTCTCGCCGGAGCGCCCGTAGTTCGACTTCTTGACCTCGAGTTCTCGGATATCCGGATCGTTCTTGTCTGCATCTGAAAGATGGAGCATCGCGCGGACAGAGTTACGCCAATCGACAGAATTGGCGGTTCCGGAACCGTCGGCCATGCCACGCACCGACGGGTGGTCGAGCAGCACGATCGCTGCCTCATTATCGCGCGCGACCTTCCGCAACATCGCAAGAAAGCTGCGGACCTGCCGCCGAGCGATCGCCTCACCATCGAACACCGCGGCGATCGAATCGATGACGATCAGGATCGGCCGGCGTACGCTAATCCAGAGTTCGATCTGCTGTAGAAGCGCGGTCTTCATGACTTTGCCGAACCGGTCCGCCGTCACGAGCCAGGTCGCCTCAAGGTCAGGAAAATGCAGATGCAGATCCCCGATCGCATGCGGATCGATGCACCGATGCTTGCAGATACGTTCGATCCGATCACGAATATTCGCCTCAGGTTCTTCGCAGCTGAGGAACAGGGCCGGGCCCGTCTCGACAACGCAACCCAGCCAGTCGCCGAGCCCTGCGGTCACCGAGACCAGCAGCTGCACCGCTGTTTCGGTCTTGCCTGCACCACCATTGCCTGAATAGAGCGTGAGATCGCCGCATGGAATACGCGCGGCCGCCAGCCAGCGCTGCTTGAGCGGCTCAGTCCCCTTCCAGACTGCTGGCGTCTTGGTTTCCAGCGACGGCGTAGTCGGCATGCCGGCATCGTCGGACTTGCCGTCGTGGCGCCCGGTCGAACGCAGCTCAACCGGCAGATTTGCCGACATCGCGATTTGCATAATGGCTGCTTCTTGGTCGCTGCCGGGTTCGCCGACCAGCCCATGTAGCGCAGCGACTTCGAAAATCTTGTCCGAAACGGTCGCCGGATTGAGCCAGCCGCTCCGCACATACTCGCGCAGGTGATCGGCCATTTTTTGCAGAGCATGGAGTCGCGCAGACGGTGTATTTGGTGCTGTCGCCACGATGCGAGCGGCGAGCGAGAGCGCTTTTTGCGCATCCCTTATCGGCGTTGAGATGCCTGCATCAAAGTTCATCCGATCAAGTCCAGAGCATGGCCGACCGGCTTGGAGCAGCCAGGTGGCGGCGCGCTTAGGGACGTGATTGATGGTTTCTAGCGGAAGCAGTTCGGCCGCGGCGAATCGCTTCCGTTGCTAGTCGGCGCTCGATGTATCCGTTGATCGATTTGATCGTGATCCGGCGTGACTTGCCTTCCGTGTAACTTTCCAGTTCGCCGTTGTTGATGAGCTCGTAGAGCTTTTTGCGGGAGACCTGGATCGCCCTCATCGTCTGGTTCGGCGATGCTACGAGCGGCGCTTCCAGCGCGATGGAATTAGGGGACATGTGCGAAACATCCTGCTGTTTCCAGAGATTCTTGAGCATGCCGGAGAACGATTTCTCCGCAAAGCGTTCGTTCTACCGTGCGCATTATCGGCGGCTCCATCGTAAAATTCGACGCTCGGGCGCACATTGGCAGCTTAAGCCCGCAGTCTAATGAGCTCGCAGCCTCCCGATGCGATGCGAATAGGTCAACCAACTTCGCGAAAGCCAATCACGTTTGATCCTGCCAAGAATTGCGCCCAATCCTTCATAAGGGCGCGTCGCTTCTCGAGCTTTTGTCCACGCTGGTAGGCTGCCGTGGTCTCCGACTTGTACTTGTGCGCCAGTGCTGCCTCGCGCACCCCGTCCGGGTAGTCCGTGCACTCCTCGGCCCAGGTCGCGAACGTCGATCTGAAACCGTGCACTGTGACGTGGCCGTAGCCCAATCGGTCGAGCACAGCGAGCATTGCGTTTTCAGAAAACGATCCGCCGTCGGGATTTGGAAAGATCAACCCGCCTTGAGCGCCGTCGCGCATTTTCTCCAAAATGACCATGGCAGGATCCGGCAGTGGCACGACGTGGTCTTGTTTCATCTTCATGCGCTCGCCGGGAATTCGCCAAGCCGACAATGGCCGATCGATCTCAGTCCAGCGGGCGTCCACCACTTCGTTCGTGCGGCACGCCGTGAAGATCAGAAAGCGCAGCATCGCTGCGGCAGTGCCGGCAGCCGTCGATAGGTCCGCCATGAACTGCAGTGCTTCGGCATAGGGCAGCGCTGGATGATGCCGGACGACACGTTTGGGCCGCTTTGGAAGTTTCTCGCGCAGTTGCTTAGTGAGCTCGGCGGGGTTTCGAAAATCCTTGTCGTCGACGTCGACGTTCTTCGCGATGATTGTCTCAATCCGCCCGCGGACGCGGTTCGCCGTCTCGCGTTTTTCGACCCAGATCGGCCTCAGCAATTCATACAAGTGGCTGGGCTTGATTTCTGGGATCGTCAGTTTCCCGATTGTCGGATAAGCATATCGTTTCAGCGACGATGGCCATTGATTGCGGTGCTTCTTGCTCCAGATGGCCCAGTGTTCGCGGATATAGTTTTCGGCACATTCCTCGAAGATCGGAAGAGAGGTCTTGATCTCTACGGTTTTTGCTTCCTCGCGCGCCGCGCGCTTCTCCTGCACGATGTCGACGCCGGGTGTGCTGCGATCGCCTTTGACGCGAAGACGCGCTGCGTCGCGAGCTAACCGCGCATCCTTTAGCGACACATCCTTCAGCGAGCCCAGGCCGAGCCATCGCTCCTTGCCGCCTTTACAGTATCGATAGATCCAGTTCTTCGACGTCGCACCCTTCACGATGAGATAGAGACCGTCCCCGTCAGGGTATTTGCCGGGTCGAGTTTCGCGTTCAACGTCGAGCGGCTTGAGCTTGCCAGCCATGTGGTCCCCCTCGCGAAATCCGTCCTCCGAACCCACGATCAAAAACTACGACTTGCGCGGTGACTACGGGTACCATCGCGGAACTGGCCGCAACAGCGTTCGTCACGCTAGTCGTTGTTTTTGCTGTCGTTTCGAACAATCGGATACTGAGGAGAACAGTGTAGTGGCGGAGAGGGAGGGATTCGAACCCCCGATAGGCTTGCACCTATGCCGCATTTCGAGTGCGGTGCATTCAACCACTCTGCCACCTCTCCTGAAGGCGCCAAATCGGGGTAGCCCCGTGCGGTCGGGGCGTGTTCTAGGCGAGGATGGCGAGCCAGACAAGGCGGGCGCGACGAAAATCCAGCGCTTCGTGGAAGGTGCGCGCAGGCTAACACCGGCTGAAACCGGCCCGAGAGCCTGTTTCGCGCCGATTTGCACGGTCCTGCACCGGCGCCGGGTTCGGGCGCTCAGTCTGCGAACGGAGCGCCGAGCAGCGCGAAAGCCGTCAGCACGACAGGCAGCGTTCCCAGGACAATAACCGTGATTCGAAACACCAGATCGTTCCCCATACGGTAATATTAGACCGGACAGAACGGGTGCAAAGTGCAGATTGTGCCAAAAATTCCCGAACCGGCAGAGCGCGCAGTCGAGCCCTCGCGGACGCGAATCACATGAGCTGAGAAGAAACGGGCAGGCGCCGCAGAGCCCCACGGGTGGGACCGCCAGACGCGGTAAACACTGGCGGTCCCTTGCCGCTCATTGCAATGCAGGCCGAGAAGGGCGGCTTCGCCGGCCGGCGTGAGGCGACGGACGGACCGTAACGACCGCGCAGCGTGCTGCAACGCAATCCGCGCCTTAACCTAACCAGTCAAGGTTACTCCTTGTCGTTCTGCCTGCTTTCCCTGTTGTTTTCCTTGGTCTTCTTCTTCCCGTTATCCGCAGAGTCACGGTCCTTGCCGTTACCAGCCTCCTTGCGCCGGTTGGTGAAGCGCGCATTGCCGAGCCCGGTGCCGATGGTGAGCACGCCCCAGCGCTCGACGTCCTGCATGAACGGCACCTCGGAAAGCCCCTGCACCACACCGTCGTTGTGCATCAGGATCGCGGTGTCGTGCTCGCCGATCGCCGGAATGCCCTCGACCAGGCTCGCCGGCAGGTTGAACTTGCTGCTCTCCCAATTGCCGGGGAGATTTTGCGCGCCTTTCTCGATGGAGCCGTCCTCCTTGATCACGCCGGGACAGGCGATGCCGATGAAGGGCGCGAGCCTCAACCCCTCGGTGTCGGCCTCCGCGATGAGCTCCTTCAGCATCTTGGTGAGCCGCTTCACCGCGCCTTCACGCGTCGGCTCATCGTCGGCGTGGCGCCACAGGTCGGACTTCCAGACGCAGGCCTTGGAGAGATCCTTCGCCTTCTTCCAGCGCGTCTCGACCACGCCGCAGCGGATATTGGTGCCGCCGATATCGACCGCGAGGATGCTGTCATGGGCCTCGAAAATCCAGGACGGCGCCAGATGCAGCGCGCCGATCAGGGCCGCCTCGTCCGGGTGGAAGCGGATCGGCAGCATGTCGCCCTTAAAACCCTCGGCCTTCAGGATGATGTCGGCGCGGGCGATCGCGAGCTCACCAAGGCGGCTGTCGCGGAAACCGCCGCCGACCACGATGCGCTCGGTCTTCGCCCACGCTTTGGTCTTGAGGAAGCGGCGGGTGACGTAGGCGAGCTCCTGGGCAAAATCCTCGATCGCGCTGTGCACCACGGCGGAGGCCTCGGTGTCGTCGCCAACCAGCATCTCGTCCAGCGTCTTTTTGCTGATCCGGTCCGACGGCTCGTCGCCGAACGGGTCCTCGCCGGTCTTGCGCAGCGGCTTGCGCCAATGATCCAGGATGGCCCGGAATGCGCTTTTGCTGGCGCGGTCGCCGAGAAAGCCGTCCTCGTCCTTCAGCTCGGCGTTGAAGCTGTCGACGTCCACCGACGGCAGGCGGGCAGCGCCGTGCTGCGCGATTCCCGTCGTCAAAACCAGCTCGTCTGCCATGGAGCCCTTGCCCGCTTTGAAATTCGGGATGACAACTGCGGCGGAACTCAATGGTTGCAGGTGCGGCCAACTATCCGAAGGTACCCCGGCCCGGCGGCAAGAACCGGCCAAATCCTTCAAATTTGGGGCTTTTTGAGCCCGGTTTTCCTTGACTCAAGCGCTTCGGCCGCTATAAGTCCCCCAGCCGGCGCGGGGCGTTTCTCGCGCCGCTTGTTTTTGCGTGGATTTTGAGGGGCATACCCCACCCGCGCAGAGTGCTGAAAACCCATAGCGACTGACAAAAAGCCGGCCCGGACGAAAGTCCGAAAGGCCGGGATTGAACACGAAGGAAGAGAACGATGTTCGCAGTCATCAAAACCGGCGGCCGGCAGTACCGCGTCGTACCGGATGATGTCCTGGAAATTGGCAAGATCGCCGGCGAAGTCGGCACGATCGTGCAGCTGAGTGAAGTTTTGCTGGTCGGCGGTGACGCGCCGGTCCTGGGTGCCCCGACGGTTGCGGGCGCGTCCGTGGCGGCCGAGGTGCTCCAGCACAAGCGCGGGCCGAAGGTCATCGCGTTCAAGAAGCGCCGCCGCAAGAATTCGCGTCGCAAGCGTGGCTATCGCGACGAGATCACCGTGCTCCGCGTCACCGAGATCCTGACCGGCAACGCCAAGCCCACCAAGGGGCCGCGTCCGAAGAAGGAGAAGGTGGCAAAGGAGGCCGCTGAATAGCGAGACTTTGATCACGCCAATTCACGAATTGATGCGTGAGAAAATGTGAAATGATTCCGTCAAGGAATTGATCTAGAGATACGCAGGATTTCGGAGACGAGCCATGGCTCACAAAAAAGCAGGCGGTTCATCGCGCAACGGACGCGATTCGAAGGGCAAGCGCCTCGGCATCAAGGTGTTCGGCGGGGAGCATGTGATTCCCGGCAACATCATTGCGCGTCAGCGCGGCACCACGTGGCATCCCGGCGTTAATGTCGGCATGGGCACTGACCACACTTTGTTCGCCAAGGTTGAAGGCCGCGTTGCGTTCCAGGCTAAAGCCAACGGCCGCACATTCGTATCGGTGCTTCCGATCGCAGAGGCGGCTGAATAATACGGTGGATCAAATTGGAGTCCGCCGGTCCTGACCAAACCGGCGGAGTCCTCAAGATCAAAAGATCGAAGGCTCCAGGGGAGGCGGGAAACCGGCCTCCCCTTTTCGTTTTGACCTAAAGTCTTTGACGGAGCCGGACATGTTGCAGGATTTTTCGAGCACCACCTTGCGCGAGGCGAGGCCTGATGTCGTCGCCACCGAGCGGTTGACCTTGCGCAAGCCGACGCTCGCCGACGTCAAGGCGATCGCGCGCCTCGCCAACGACCGCCGCATCGCCGAGAACACACGTCGCCTGCCGCATCCCTATTCGCACGACGACGCCGTGGAATTCATCCGCGCCACCGCAGAGCTCGGCAACGAGACCGTGTTCCTGATCGAGCACGACAATGCGCCCGTCGGCATGATCGGGATCGACTGCTCGACGCCTGACAATGCCGAACTCGGCTACTGGCTCGGCGTCGAGCATTGGGGAAAAGGCTTTGCCACCGAGGCTGCGCGCGGGGCGATCGACTTCTTCTTCGAGGAGTTCGGGGAAGGCCATCTCTACGCCGGCGCGCGCGTCACCAATCCGGCCTCGCGCAACGTGCTGGAGAAGTGCGGCTTCCAGTGGAGCGGCGTCCAGCTGCACCGCTTCTACGCGCTGGGATGCTCGACGCCCGTCGACTGCTTCCGCCTGTCGCGCGGCGTGTGGTCCTCGCTGAAGAGCTGGAGCAGCGCGAGGCGGGTGAGGTAAGGCGCAGGCGCTTCCTCAATCATCAATGTCGTCCCGGCGAAGGCCGAGACGACATTTTTCTGCGTCTCTATCTCACACAGGTGGATTCACCTGCGTGTCCTGCCGCCCCAAATCCCGTTCGCGCAAGTATATGTAGAAGCCGGCGCCGATGATGATGGCGGCGCCGATGATGGTGGCGATCGAGGGGACGTCGCCGAACACGACGAAGCCGAAGATCACGGCCCAGACGATCATCGAATATTGATAGGGCACCACCACGCTCGCGGGCGCGAGTTTGAGCGAGCGGTTGACGCACAGCAGCGCGGCGACCGAGGTGCAGCCGGCGAGCACAAACAGCACGAGGCTGCCCGTGCTCGGCGGCACCCAGTGAAACACTGAAAGTGCGAGCCCGAGCAGGAACGTGCCGCCGAACTGCGAGGAGGCCATCACGATGTCGGGCGTCTCGCGCAAGGACCGCGTGACCAGCATCAGCGTCGCAAACGACAGGCTGCCGCCGAGCGCGATCAGCGCCGGCAGGCTCACCGTCTGCGCCGATGGGCGGAGCGCGATCAGGACGCCGCAGAAGCCGATCAGGATCGCGGTCCAGCGCCGCCAGCCGACCTGCTCCCCCAAGAAGATCGCCGACAGCGCGGTGACGAAGATGGGACCTGCCAGATAATAGGTGATGACGTCGGCGAGCGGCAGGTAGACCGTCGCCAGGAAGAAGGCCGCCACCTCCAGCGTCGAGAGCACCACGCGGAAGAGCTGCAGCCACGGCCGCTCCAGATGCGTGAATTCGTGACGCTGCCGCCAGATCGACGGCGCCAGCACGAGCAAGGCCGCGCAGGCGCGCAGAAACAGCAGTTGCCCCACCGAATAGGTCGCGACGATGAACTTGCCCATGGCATCGCCGAACGAGAACAGGAAGATCGACAACACCATCAGCGCGATGCCGGCCAGCCGCGCCGAGCGTTCGTCATAGGCGGAGAGTTTCTTGAAGAGAGGCATTGAAGAGTTTGCTTTTGGAACTCGTCATTGCGAGCGCAGCGAAGCAATCCAGAATCCTTCCGCGGCGACAGTCTGGATTGCTTCGCTGCGCTCGCAATGACGGGGAGAGCGCGCCAGGAGCTGGCGAACAGGTCAGTTGTGGCCGTTTTAAAGGCATGGAGAGCCCAGACAAGCCCGGTCAAGACGAATTGAACGTATTGTCGCACTCTTCGCATCGCGGTAGCGATTGATATCTCCGGCAAGAGAGCACCAGTCATGACCGCGTTCGATCCGACCCGGCACCGCATGATCCCCGCGCAACGCTGGTTTGAGGATTTCGTCCTCGGCGAACGCTTCGTGCTGCCGAGCCGCACGCAGACCTCGGCGGTGTTCGCCGCATTCCAGACCGCGAGCGGCGACACCCATCCGGTGCACTATGACGTCGAATATTGCCGCGCCCGCGGCATGCCGAACCTGCTCGCCCACGGCTTCCAGACGCTGATCCACACCGCGCCCGGCGCAGGCCTGTTTCCCTTCATGGTCGAGGAGTCCCTCGTCGGCTTCCTCGAGCAGTCGAGCCGGTTCCTCAAGCCCGTCTACGCCGACGACACCATCTATCCCGCGCTCGAGGTCACCGAGCTGGTGCCGGGACGCTCGACTGGCGTCGTGACGCTGACGAGTACCGTGTTCAACCAGCGCAAGGAGCTGGTGCTGGAGGGGACGCAGAAATTCCTGATCCGGCTGCGCCCGGCGTGACGTCAACTGGTTAAGCAAGGGTCGAAAATCGCTTAAATTTCGGCTCCTTCCCGGACAAGTTCGGGTTGCCGCGCTGGCTTCCCTGCCCTACCTATGACCCATGAAATTCCTCGACGAAGCAAAGGTCTATATCCGCTCCGGTGACGGCGGGAACGGCTGCGTGGCGTTCCGCCGCGAGAAGTTCATCGAATTCGGCGGCCCCTCCGGCGGCAATGGCGGCCGCGGCGGCAATGTCGTCATCGAGGTCGCCGACGGGCTCAACACGCTGATCGACTACCGCTATCAGCAGCACTTCAAGGCCCAGAAGGGCGAGAACGGCATGGGCTCCGACCGCCACGGCGCCAACGGCAAGGCGATCGTGCTGAAGGTCCCGGTGGGCACGCAGATCTTCGACGAGGACCGCGAGACGCTGATCCACGACTTCACAAAGGTCGGCGAAAAATTCGTGCTCGCCGAGGGCGGCAATGGCGGCTTCGGCAATGCGCATTTCAAATCGTCGACCAATCGCGCGCCGCGCAACGCCAATCCCGGCCAGCCCGGCGAGGAGCGCTGGATCTGGTTGCGGCTGAAGCTGATCGCGGATGCCGGCCTGGTCGGGCTCCCCAATGCCGGCAAGTCGACGTTTCTCTCCAAGGTCAGCGCGGCAAAGCCGAAGATCGCCGACTATCCCTTCACCACGCTGCATCCGCAGCTCGGCGTCGTGAATGCCGACGGCCGCGAGTTCGTGCTGGCGGATATTCCGGGTCTGATCGAAGGCGCGCATGAAGGCGCAGGCCTCGGCGACCGCTTCCTCGGCCATGTCGAGCGCTGCCGCGTGCTGCTGCATCTCGTCGACGCGACCTGCGAGCACGCGGGCAAGGCCTACAAGACGGTGCGCACGGAGCTTGATGCCTATGGCGGGCTGCTGACCGACAAGATCGAGATCGTCGCGCTGAACAAGATCGACGCGGTCGAGCCGGATGAACTGAAGAAGCAGAAGGATCGCCTGAAGCGCGCCGCCAAGAAGACGCCGTTGCTGCTCTCCGGCGCCACCGGCCAGGGCGTCAAGGAAGCGCTGCGCGCGCTTGCGGATGTGATCGGCGAGAGCCCGGTCTCCAGCAAGGCCAAGAGCGCGGCCGAAGCGGAGCCTTGGTCGGTCGACGTCGAGCGTTGAGTCCGGCCTGCTTGTCTTCGCCGGCGCGATAGCGCAGCATCAAGCAATCAAGAATATGCAGGGGCGAAGCATGTCGCGTGCGAAAAACGTTCTCTGGATCATGTGCGACCAGCTTCGCTATGACTATCTCGGCTGCACCGGACATCCGACGCTGAAGACGCCGAACATCGACGCCATGGCCAAGCGCGGCGTGCTGTTCTCCAAGGCCTATGTACAATCGCCGATCTGCGGTCCCTCGCGGATGTCGTTCTACACCGGGCGCTACATGCGCTCGCACGGCTCGCACTGGAACGGCTGGCCGCTGCGCGTCGGCGAGCCGACGCTCGGCGATCACCTGGGCAAGATCGGCGTGCGCAACGTGCTGGTCGGCAAGACCCATATGGCGCCCGACCTCGAAGGCATGAAGATGCTCGGCATTCCGCCGGAATCGATCATCGGCGTGCACGTCGCCGAATGCGGCTTCGAGCCCTATGAGCGCGACGACGGCTTGCATCCGACCGGCCGGCCGCGTCCGAGATACGACGAGTATCTGCGAAAGCAAGGATTTGAGGCGACCAATCCCTGGGAGCATTGGGCCAATTCCGGCGCGGCGGACGACGGGTCGTTGCAGAACGGCTGGCTGCTGGTGCATGCCGACAAGGCCGCGCGCGTGCCGGACGAGCATTCCGAGACGCCTTACATGACGCGCCGTGCGATGGACTTCATCACCGAGGCGGAGGGCGACGGACGGCCGTGGTGCCTGCATCTGTCCTACATCAAGCCGCATTGGCCCTATATCGCGCCAGAACCCTACGCCAGCATGTACAAGACCTCGGACATGCTGGCGGCGATCCGCTCCGAGCGCGAGCGGCAGAACCCGCATCCGGTGTTCGGCGCCTACATGGACATGCGCTACTCCCGCAACATGGCGCGCGACGATGCCCGCGAGAAGGTGATCCCGACCTATATGGGCCTGATCACGCAGATCGACGACCAGATGGGCGTGCTGATGAAATTCCTGGAGGCGCGCGGCCTCCTGGAAACCACCATGATCGTGTTCACGTCAGATCACGGCGATTATCTCGGCGATCACTGGATGGGCGAGAAGGACCTGTTCCACGAGCAGTCGGCGAAGATCCCGCTGATCGTGATCGATCCCTCGAAGGAAGCCGACGCCACGCGTGGCACGATATGCGATGCGCTCGTCGAGGGCATCGATCTCGCACCGACCTTCGTCGATTATTTCGGCGGCGCGGTGCCCAGCCACATCCTCGAGGGCCATTCGCTTTTGCCACTGCTGCGCGGCGAGAAGCCGCAATGGCGCAAGGTCGCGTTCTCTGAATACGACTACGCCATGCAGGACGTGCGGCTGAAGCTGAACCAGCCGATCGAGCGCTGCCGCCTGTTCATGGTGTTCGACGGCCGCTGGAAATACATCCACGCCTCCGGCTTCCGCCCGATGCTGTACGACCTCGAGACCGATCCGGACGAATTTGTCGATCGCGGCGACGATCCCGAATGTGCCGGCATCATCGCAAGGCTTCAGGCCGAGCTGTTCGACTGGGCGCTGCATCCAAGCGGTCACATCACCACGCCCCCCGAGAAGATCGCGGCCTATGCCGACAATCAGCTCCAGGTGAAGGGCGGGTTCCTGATCGGCATCTGGGACGAAGCCGAACTCACCGCGATCCGCGACGGCATCGCCCAGCGCGCGAAGCTGTGACTACTTCCCTCTCCCCGTAAGAACGGGGAGAGGGAGAAGAGGCAGCACCTCTCAATTCTCGATCTTGTATCCTGTCGCCTTCACGATCGGCTGCCAGAACGCGGTGTTGGCGGCGAGCTCCTGCGTGAGCCCCTCCGCCGTGCTGCCGACCGGAATGAGTCCGATCGCGGTGAGCTTCTCCTTCACCTCGGGTTTTGCGAGCGCTGCAACTGCGGCGGCACTGAGCTTAGCCGCAAATTCTGGCGGGCTGCCGGCGGGAAGCCACATGCCGTACCAGGCGTCCGCGACGAGATCGATGCCGCTCTCCTTCAGCGTCGGAACATCCGGCGCGAACGGCGAACGCTCTGCGCTCGAGACGGCGATGATGGTCACGCCCTTGGCACGATGCTGCGGAAGCGCGTCGGCCAGCGTCGTGATGCCGAACGGCACGTGGCCGCCGACGAGGTCGTTGAGGATCGGCGCGCTGCCGCGATAGGGCACACGGCTCAAGGGAATGCCGAGATCCTTCTCCAGCCTGGAGCCCATGAAATGCGGGATGGTGCCATTGCTGGGCACGCCGAACGTCGCCTTGTCCGGATTCGCCTTCAGCCAGGCGACGAACTCGCCGAAATTCCTGGCTGCGATCGCAGGTCCAATCACGACCGCGAACTCGAAGCGCGCCAGCAGCGACACCGGCATGAAATCCTTTGCCGCATCGAAGGTCGGCGTCGTCTCCACCATCGGCAGCAGGTACATGGTGGGCCCCGTCGTCACCAGCACCATGCTGCCGTCGGGATTGGCGCCCTTCACCGCCTTGATGCCGATCAGGCCGTCACCGCCGGTGCGGTTCTCGACGACGATGGTCTTCTGCAGCGCCGGCGCCATCTCCTGCGCGATCAGCCGACACAGCGTGTCGCCGCCGGCGCCCGCCGCGAACGGGAAGATGATCTTGGTCAGCCCGGCCTGGCCGTGCGCCCGGCCCGCCTGCGACAGCAGCGGCAGCCCGAGGCATCCGGCGATGAAGTCGCGGCGATCCATACGTGCCCTCCCTCTATTCGGCCGCATTAGACAGGTGCCGCGGCGGCAGACAAGGCCGTTAACGCTGTTTACCGGCAGCCCCGTTACCCGCAGCCCCGCCTTGCGCCGGCCATCGTCCTGCTGCAAAAGCAGGCCTCACCGGCGCCGCCTTTCGCTCCGCCGCCTTACAATGCAGAGCAAATTCGTCCCCAAGCGCCCATGGCCAACCCCGAACTCAGTCAATTCCGCCGCATCGTCGTCAAGGTCGGCTCGGCGCTGCTGGTCGATTCCGATGCCGGCGAAGTGCGCGCATCCTGGCTCGCGGCGCTTGCGGCCGACCTCGCAAAGCTGCATTGCGAGGGACGCGACGTCCTGATCGTCTCCTCGGGTTCGATCGCACTCGGCCGCAGCCGGCTCAAGCTGCCGCGCGGCCCGCTTAAGCTGGAAGAGAGCCAGGCCGCGGCCGCCGTCGGCCAGATCGCGCTGGCGCGGATCTGGTCGGAGGTGCTCGGGGCCCACGGCATCGGCGCCGGGCAGATCCTGGTGACACTGCAGGACACCGAGGAGCGCCGCCGCTATCTCAACGCGCGCTCGACCATCGGCAAGCTCCTGGAGTGGCGCGCGATCCCCGTCATCAACGAGAACGACACGGTGGCGACCACCGAAATCCGCTATGGCGACAACGACCGCCTCGCCGCGCGCGTCGCGACCATGGCGAGCGCCGACCTGCTCGTGCTGTTGTCGGACATCGACGGTCTCTACGACGCGCCGCCGAAGAACAATCCGAACGCAAAGCTGATTCCGGTGGTCGACAGCATCTCCTCGGAGATCGAGGCCGTGGCAGGCGATGCCGAGTCCGAACTGTCGCGCGGCGGCATGCGCACCAAGGTCGAGGCCGCGAAGATCGCGACCACCGGCGGCACGCATATGCTGATTGCGTCGGGCAAGATCGAGCACCCCTTGCAGGCGATCGCCGACGGCGGCCGCTGCACCTGGTTCCTGACGCCGGCCAATCCCGTGACCTCGCGAAAGCGCTGGATCGCGGGCTCGCTGGAGCCGAAGGGCACGCTGACCATCGACGCCGGCGCCGTCGCCGCGCTTCGCGCCGGCGCCAGCCTGCTGCCGGCGGGCGTGATCAAGGTCGAGGGCCAGTTCGCCCGCGGCGATGCCGTGATCGTGCGCGGCCCCGATATGCGCGAGATCGGCCGCGGCCTGATCGCCTATGATGCCGACGATGCCGAGCGGATCAAGGGTCGCTCCTCGCCCGACGTGATGGCCATCCTCGGCATCAGCGGGAGGTCGGAGATGATCCACCGCGATGATCTGGTGGTGGGCGGGTAAGGGCCGAAGCGGCCTCATTGCTTTTTCCCACCGGGGAGGCTCCCAACGAGCCAAGAGCGGCATGTCCCAGCCAAGACTCGCAAAAGCTCATTCAGCGCAGATGGCACAGCAATACGTTCGTCTGGGGTGGACCCTTAAGCATGAGATCTATGCCGAAGGCGACGCCGAACCGTGCGAGTATGTGTTCGAGTGGCTGGCACCTGGTGAGCCAATCTGTCCCGTTCCGATCCGGAAGCTAAACTGACGACTATCGCCGGACCTACCTCGGTTTTCGGATCTACCTCACTGGGCCAATGACCCAGCTGCCGCGCCCCGGGAGAGATCAGCCATTCCCTCCCCGCCCTTCGCAAATGCGGGATTTCCGTGCTAGGACACCGCCTTAGCAGAAGGTTGAATTCCCATGGCCGCCCCCCTCAAAGCCCTCGACGGCACTGCCGATCTCCAGGCGCTGATGACCGATCTCGCCGCCCGGGCCCGCGCTGCGGCGCGCGTGCTGGCGCTGGCGCCGGCGGAGCAGAAGAACCGGGCGCTGGAAGCCATGGAGCGTGCGATCCGTAACAACGCGGCGGCCATTCTCGCGGCCAATGCCGAGGACGTGGCCGAGGCCCGCAGCAGCAGCGACGCCACGGGCGCCTTCATCGACCGTCTCACGCTGACGCCTGCGCGCGTCGAGGCGATGGCCGAGGGCATCGCCATCGTGCGCGGCATTGCCGATCCCGTCGGCGTCGTCACCGAGAGCTGGCAGCGGCCGAACGGCATGATCATCGAGCGCGTTCGCGTGCCGCTCGGCGTCGTCGGCGTGATCTTCGAGAGCCGGCCCAATGTCGCAGCCGATGCCGGCGTGCTGTGCCTGAAATCCGGCAACGCCGTGATCCTGCGCGGCGGCTCCGACAGTTTCCGCTCCTGCCGCGCGATCCACGAATGCCTGGTGCAGGGCCTGCGTGAGGCCGGCCTGCCTGAAGCTGCGATCACGCTGGTGCCGACGCGCGACCGCGCCGCGGTCGGCATGATGCTTGCGGGCCTGAACGGCGCCATCGACGTGATCGTGCCGCGCGGGGGAAAGAGCCTCGTCGCGCGCGTCGAGGCGGAGGCGCGCGTGCCTGTGTTCGCGCATCTCGAAGGCGTCAACCACGTCTATGTCGATGGCAGCGCCGATCTCGAGATGGCGAAATCGATCGTGCTCAATGCCAAGATGCGCCGCACCGGCGTCTGCGGCGCGGCGGAGACGTTGCTGGTCGATCGCGCGGGAGCGGCGAAGAGCCTGAAGCCGCTCATCGGCCTGCTGATCGACGCCGGCTGCGAGGTGCGCGGCGACGATGCCGTGCAGGCGACTGATGCGCGCGTCAAAGCTGCGAGCGAGGACGACTGGGACACCGAATATCTCGACGCGATCATCGCGGCGAAGGTCGTGGACGGCGTCGACGGCGCGATCGCGCATATCCAGCGCCACGGCTCGCACCACACCGACGCCATCGTCAGCAAGGACGAAGCTGCCGCGAAAAAATTCCTGAGCGAAGTGGACTCCGCGATCGTCCTGCACAACGCCTCGACGCAATTCGCCGATGGCGGCGAGTTCGGCTTTGGCGCCGAGATCGGCATCGCCACCGGCCGATTCCATGCGCGCGGCCCGGTCGGCGCCGAGCAGCTCACGAGCTTCAAGTACCGCGTCCACGGCACTGGACAGACGCGGCCGTGACCTCGCAGGGCGGGCATTGAGCAACAATTTCGTCGTGCCGCGCTTCGTGGCGCAAGCGTTGCCGCCTTATACCGATGGCATGCGCATCGGGCTGCTCGGCGGCTCCTTCAATCCGCCGCATCACGCGCATCGCGCGATCAGCCGCTTCGCACTCACGCGATTGCAACTCGATCGCGTGTGGTGGCTGGTGACGCCGGGCAATCCGCTGAAGGAAAACGGCGCGCTGCAGGCGCTCGGCGAGCGCATGAAGGCTGCGCGCGCGGTCGCGGGCGATCCGCGCATCGAGGTGAGCTGTCTCGAATCCGTCATCCGCACGCGCTACACTATCGACACGATCAACTTCTTGCGCCGCCGCGCAAGCGGCCTGCGCTTTGTCTGGATCATGGGCGCCGACAACCTCGCGCAATTCCATCGCTGGCAGGACTGGCAGCGCATCGCGGCCCAGGTGCCGATGGCGGTCATCGACCGCCCGCCGCAAAGCTTTCGCGCCCTCGCCTCGCCCGCCGCCCGGGCACTCGCCCGTTACCGGTTGCCGGAGAATGAGGCAGCGCGTCTTGCGGATCGGCCGGCGCCGGCATGGGTCTTCCTCACCGGGCTGAAGCTCAGCCTGTCCTCGACAACCTTGCGGAACCCGGACGGGAGCTGGAAGGCGGCCAAATGAGGCATTGCGTGAGGCAGCTCGTTGGGGGGGGAACACGCTCTGGCATATTGAAACCCTTAACCCCACATGATGTAGTGTAGCCAGTGAGCGTCGGATTCGGCGTTCGCGATACAGTGAAAGGAATGGTCCCTGACCACATCTGTATTGTCCAAGTCTGTTTTACCCAAGGTTGCTAAGCCTACGCGTAAAACATCGACCCAAGCTGCGGCCTTGAAGGCGCAACCCGACGCCGACAAGACGCTGAGCCTGATCCTCTCCCGCCTCGAGGATATGAAGGCGGAAGAGACGGTCACCATCGACCTTCGCGGCAAATCGGCGTACTCCGACTACATGATCGTCACCACGGGCCGGGCCAACCGGCACGTTGGCGCGATCGCGGAAAACGTCACGAAGAGCCTCAAGGAAACCGGCATCAAGAACATCCATGTCGAGGGCTTGCCCAATTGCGACTGGGTGCTGATCGATTCCGGCGATGTGATCGTGCACGTGTTCAGACCCGAGGTCCGTGAGTTCTACAATCTCGAGAGATTGTACACGCAGGGCCCTGGGGCGGCGAAGGCGATCTAGAGGCTGAAGAGGCCGATTTCGAATCGGCTGACGCGCATGCTAGCGTCGTGCGCGCGCGTGGTGTGCGCGGGTTGAACACGCGGCTCTCAAGACGCGGTTCTAAAGACGCGGTTCTAAAGACGTCATGCGTGTTGCTGTCATTGCGGTTGGCCGGCTGAAGCAGGGCCCCGAACGGGAGCTTGCCGATCGTTATTTCGAGCGGTTCGACGAGGTCGGCCGCAAGCTCGGGTTTCGCGAGCTGACCGTCCATGAAATTCCGGAAAGCCGCGCGCGCGACACTGCGACCCGCATGGCCGAAGAGGCCGCGGCAATCGGTTCGCACATTCCCGACAAGTCAGTGATCGTGGCGCTCGACGAGCGCGGGCAAAATCTCGATTCGACCGTATTTGCACGGAATCTCGGCCGCTGGCGCGACCAAGGTAGCGCGCATACAATATTCATCATCGGCGGGGCTGACGGACTTTCGCCCGAATTGCGCCGTAAGGCCAAGCTCGTGATCGCGTTCGGCGCGGCGACCTGGCCGCACCAGATGGTTCGCGTCATGCTTCTGGAACAGCTTTATCGGGCCGCAACCATCCTGGCCGGCCATCCCTATCATCGCGCGTGATTCGCGCCACAACGAGCACCTTTTCCGACGCGATGCGGGCTCAGTTTCTCAACCTGTTGCTGATCGCGGGCTTTGCCGGCAGCCATCTTGCGCCGGCGGCCGCGCAGACGGCATCGCCTGCGCCGCAGACCGCCGCGATCTCGGCGGATGCGATCAAGCAGCGCGAGCAGGAGCTCGAAGCCGCGCGGCAGCGGCAAAAGAGCGGCGAGGAGGCGCAGGCCAAGCTGAAGGCCGAGATCGCCTCGCTCGGCCAGGACCGCACCCAGCTCAACCAGCAACTGATCGACACCGCCGCCAACGTGCGCGGCGTCGAAACCAAAATCGGCGAGGCCGAATCACGGCTGACCGCGCTGAGCGGGCGCGAGCAGGAGATGCGCAATTCGCTCAATTCGCGGCGTGCCGACATCGTCGAGGTCCTGGCCGCGCTCCAGCGCGCCGGCCGGCGGACGCCGCCCGCGCTTTTGGTGCGGCCCGAGGACGCGCTGCAATCGTTGCGCACGGCCATGCTGCTCGGCGCCCTGGTTCCGGAACTGCGTGGTCGCGCGGAAAAGATCGCAAGTGAGCTCGCCGAGCTCGTGGCCCTGCGCAAGAACATCGCAACCGAGCGCGACCAGCTCGCCGCCGACCGCGACAAGGTCCGCAACGACCAGACGCGGCTTGCAGCCCTCGTCGACGAGCGGCAGCGCCAGCAGGCCTCGCGGGAAAAGGACCTCGACGCCGAAAATGCGCGCGCGATCGCGCTCTCCAGGCAGGTGGGCGACCTCCAGGGCCTGATCGCCAAGATGGAGCAGGACCTGCAAAGCGCCGCCAAGGCAGCCGAGGCCGCAAAGCAGGCCGAGGCGAAGGCGGCCGCCAACGCCAAGCCGGGGCCGGCCGCCTTCAAGGACCGTTCCCGGACCAGCCCGGCAATCGCCTTCGCCTCGGCCAAGGGTCTGCTGCCGCTGCCCGTCAACGGTACCAAGATCAGGGATTTTGGCGGTTCCGACGGCGTCGGCGGCGTCCAAAAGGGCATTTCCTTGGCAAGTCGGCCCGGCTCCCAGGTCACGACACCGTGTGACGGCTGGGTGGTCTATTCCGGGCCCTTCCGCAGCTATGGACAACTCTTGATCCTTAACGCGGGGGGCGGGTATCATGTCCTGATCGCCGGGATGGAGCGCATTTCGGTAAACATCGGACAGTTTGTGCTCACGGGGGAGCCGGTCGCGATCATGGGGTCGACATCCCAAGTCGCCTCCATTTTCGCCACCAATGCGAGTCAACCCGTGCTCTATGTCGAGTTCCGCAAAGACGGCACTCCAATCGATCCAGGCCCATGGTGGGCCGCAAATGAAGGCGAGAAGGTTCGCGGATGATGCGCAAGACTTCAGTTATCCTCCTCAGCGCGGCCACCGGCGCGGCGCTGACGCTGTTCGTGACCCAGCCGCGCGCGGTGTTCATGGGTTCGAGCGCGCGCGCCGCGACCGCGGACACGTATCGCCAGCTCAACCTTTTCGGCGACGTGTTCGAGCGCGTGCGCTCCGACTATGTCGAGAAGCCCGACGACACCAAGCTGATCGAATCGGCGATCTCCGGCATGCTCTCCGGCCTCGATCCGCACTCAAGCTACATGGACGCCAAGAGCTTCCGTGACATGCAGGTGCAGACCCGCGGCGAGTTCGGCGGCCTCGGCATCGAGGTCACCATGGAGGACGGCCTGATCAAGGTGGTCTCGCCGATCGACGACACCCCGGCCTCGCGCGCCGGTGTCATGGCCAACGACATCATCACCAATCTCGACGACGAGGCGGTGCAGGGCCTGACCCTGAACCAGGCGGTCGAGAAGATGCGCGGCCCCGTCAACACCAAGATCAAGCTCAAGATCATCCGCAAGGGCGTCGACAATCCGATCGACGTCACCCTGGTGCGCGACAACATCCGCGTCCGCTCGGTGCGCGCCCGCGTCGAAGCCGACGACATCGCCTATATCCGCATCACCACCTTCAACGAGCAGACCACCGAAGGCCTGAAGAAGGAGATCGCCAATCTCTCGAACCAGATCGGCGACAAGCTGAAGGGCTACGTCATCGACCTCCGCAACAATCCCGGCGGCCTTCTTGAAGAAGCAGTCACAGTGTCGGACTCCTTCCTGGAGCGCGGCGAGATCGTGTCGACCCGCGGCCGCAATGCCGAGGAGACCCAGCGCCGCTCCGCCCATCCGGGCGACCTGACCAAGGGCAAGCCGGTGATCGTGCTGGTCAACGGCGGCTCGGCTTCGGCCTCGGAAATCGTCGCCGGTGCATTGCAGGACCACAAGCGCGCGACCATCGTCGGCACGCGCTCGTTCGGCAAGGGCTCGGTGCAGACCATCATTCCGCTCGGCAGCGGCAATGGCGCGCTGCGGCTGACCACGGCGCGCTACTACACGCCGTCGGGCAAGTCGATCCAGGCCAAGGGCATCGTGCCCGACATCGAAGTGCTCCAGGACGTGCCGGACGAGTTGAAGTCTCGTACCGACACCAAGGGCGAGGCCTCGCTGCGCGGGCACCTCAAGAACGATGGCGACGAGAAGACCGGCTCGCAGTCCTACGTTCCGCCGGATGCCAAGGACGACAAGGCGCTCAAGATGGCCGACGATCTCCTGCACGGCATCAAGAACAGCGCCTCAGCGGCGCCAGCGCCGGGAGACAACAAGGCAGCGGCCGACAAGCCCAAAGCGGCGAACTGACGTCACGCGGCAACCTAGACGTTTCAAAAGGGCGGCTCACGGAGCCGCCCTTTTTTGCTGGGAAGCTTTACCCCGGTAGACCCACGGCCTGCCGCCGCTTGACCACGTCGTGTTATCGTCATTGCCGAGTGATTCGGGATCGCGCATGACTGAAACGGCCGATGATCTGAGTGCTCCGCTCGGACGGGACACGCCGCGGCGGAAACGCCGGCTGCGGTTGCCGTTCACGGGATTGCAGGTGATCGCCGTCCTGCTTCTCCTGTTCCTCGCGACCTTTGCCGGCTTTGCCATCTTCAACAAGGACCCGCTCGGCGGCGAGCCGATCACGCGCGTTGCCATCCGCGAGCGGAAGGCCGCCGAGGACAAGCCGGCAACCGCGGCGCCCGAAAATTCGGGCCATGAGACCAAGGCGGCGCCAAAGCAGGCCGCGCCCGGCGACCAGAAAACCGTCACCATCATCGACGGCTCCAGCGGTGCCCGCCATGACGTCATGATCGGCAGCGGCGGCGAGGCTGCCGACAAAATCGATCCGGCAGCCGCCGCGCCCGCCATCATGTCCGGGGTCGACCAGTGGCTGCTCGAGAAGTCGCGCTATGGCATGATCCCGGTCGCAGCCGCGGACCTGAAGCCATTCACGGTCTATGCGGCGGAAGCCGACCGCGCCAAGGCGGCAAAGACGCCCGTTGTCGCGATCGTCATCGGCGGGCTCGGCGTCGGTGCCGCCAAGACCGCCGATGCGATCATGAAACTGCCGGGCGCGGTGACGCTGGCCTTCACACCCTATGGCGCCGATCCCGGCAAGCTCGCCGAGCGCGCCCGCGCCCAGCACCACGAGATCTTCCTCCAGATCCCGATGGAGCCCTACGACTTCCCCGACAATGATCCGGGCCCGCAGACCCTGCTCACTTCGTTGAGCACCGACCAGAACATGGACCGGCTGTACTGGCATTTGAGCCGGATGCAGGGCTATGCGGGGCTCGCCAATTTCATGGGCGCCCGCTTCATCGCCACCGACGCGGCGATGCAGCCGATCGTGCGTGAGGCCGCCAAGCGCGGGCTCGGCTTCTTCGACGACGGTTCCTCGCCGCGCAGCGTCGCGCCCCAGGCCGCCGCAAGCCAGGCCATGCCGTTCGGCAAGGGCGATATCGCGATCGATGCGGTACCGACCGGCGCCGAAATCGACCGCGCCCTCAACAAGCTCGAATCCATCGCCCGCGAGCGCGGCGTCGCCATCGGCACCGCCTCCGCCCTGCCCGTCTCGATCGAGCGGTTAGGTACCTGGATCAAGACGCTGCCCGACCGCGGTGTCCTGCTGGTGCCATTGACAACCGCGATGTTGAAATCAAAATCCAGCTGAATCAACGGATTGGTACGGCAGGTCCCATGGGGCCGAAGAGGTCGGCCAGGAGTGGCGAAAGGTTTGGCGGAATGACGCGTTACGAGGACCTGCCCTACCGGACCTGCGTCGGGGTGATGCTGCTCAACCAGGACGGACTGGTCTTCATCGGGCGCCGCGCCGGCGGCATCGAGCATGTCGACGAGACCCATGTCTGGCAGATGCCGCAAGGCGGCGTCGATCCCGGCGAGGATACCTGGGAAGCCGCCATGCGGGAGCTTTACGAGGAGACCAGCGTGCGCTCGGTGGAACGGCTCGGCGAGGTCGCCGACTGGCTCACCTACGACATTCCGCGCACTGTCGCGGGCCGCGCCTGGAAAGGCCGTTACCGCGGCCAGCGCCAGAAATGGTACGCCATGCGCTTCACCGGCAAGGACAGCGAGATCAACGTCGCCAACCCCGGCGGCGGCGGTCACAAGGCGGAGTTCGTCACCTGGCGCTGGGAGCCGATGAAGAATCTGTCCTCCCTGATCATTCCCTTCAAGCGCCCGGTCTATGATCGCGTGGTGCAGGAATTTGCCGCGCTCGCGGAGAGCTGACAGAGCGGAGTCGCCGCCGCCCTCTCCGGGATCATCCCCGCCTTGTGCGCAATTGCGCACTGGGGCGGGGATCCACAACCAGAGGCGGTAGTTGGTGCGGCAGATATCAACCACGACCTTTCAACCGGTAACGGCCTGTGGTTAAGGATTCCGGGCTCGCGCTTCGCGCGCCCCGGAATGACGAAGAGAGAAGTTGGTGCCCGATCAAAAGCCCTATCGTCCCAATGTCGGGATCGCGCTGTTCAATGCCGGCGGCCTGGTGCTGATTGGCCATCGCTTCCGGGGTGACGGCCCCGAGATCATCCTGCCGGGACTGGACTGGCAGATGCCGCAGGGCGGCGTCGACGAAGGCGAGGACCTGCGCGATGCCGCCATGCGCGAGCTCTGGGAAGAGACCAGCGTCAAGAGTGCCGAGTATCTCGGCGAGACCGACTGGTTCACCTATGAATTTCCTCCCTATGACGGACCGCAAACGCATCGCCTGGCGAAATTCCGCGGCCAGCGCCAAAAATGGTTCGCGCTGCGCTTCACGGGGCGTGACGAGGAGATCGATCCGCTGACGCCGCGCAACGACCAGCCCGCTGAGTTCGATGCCTGGCGCTGGGAGCGTCTCGACCGTGTCGCCGATCTGGTGGTGCCATTCCGCCGCGAGGTCTATCGCGCGGTGGCGCAGCAGTTCGCGCCGTTCGGAACCTAAGAGTCGAAAACAGCCCCATGCAAAGTAGCCGGCAACTGCCGGCGCGATGCGCTGTGGATTTTGAGAAGTCACTGACTCGACGGACAAAATCAGCGGCAGGACGCGATCTCGGTAGCGCCGAACCGGTGCGGCACCAGAGGCCACCTCTCTCCGCTGGGGGAGAGGTGAACCGAGCCCGCCTCAATTGATCGGTCCCACCGTGAACGGGCCGATGGCGATGACGTGGCAATCGCTGTCGCGCTTGGCGCATTCGGCGAGTGCGCCGTTGACGGCGGTCTGCTCGTCGGCAGCCTTCAGCCCCAGTCCCGGGCGCCCCGCGGTCCCCACGGCAACCGCATTCCAGCCCATGGCCTCGCCGAGGTTGCGGACGACGTCGTCACGCGCATCGGCAATGATCGATGGATTGCTGGCGGCATGAAAGAAGCCGGTCACGCGCAGCGTCGAGGGAATCGGCACAGTGAAATTGTCGTCGACGGCCACGATCATGCAGGCGCCCCCGGCAAACGCGCCGCAGGATTCCAGAGCGCGTCGCGCCGCTTCGTCGATGGTTGCGGTGCCGACCACCATGAAATATTGCCCACCGGGCCCGAGCGCGACCGCACGGGACTTTGCGGCCGGCACGAAGCTCTCCAGCCGGGCCTTCGCCTGATCCCTCACCATTGGAACGTCTTTCGAGGCAAACGGCCGCTGGGTCATGGGGTCCACTCGGACCAAGGCTGCGGCGGCATCGGCGGCCGGCCATGAGCGTAGATGATGTTGTTGCCGACGGCGTAGATCTCGCAGCGGCGCGGCGACTGCGCGGTATCGGCGCGCTTCTGGCATTGATCGAGCGCCGCACTGCGCGCAGCGTCCTCGTTCGGCTGATTCAATGCGTAGCCAACGAAGCCGCCAATGTTGAGCGCGAACGCCTTGGAGTCGCCTGCCGCGGAATATTCATTTGTGAGGTAAGCGCGAGCGCGCTCGCCAACGAACGGCACCTGGTCGGCCGGAAATTTGGCTGCGGCGGCCGGCGACGACGGGCCCGGTGTGGGTGAGGCTGCTGCGGTCGCAGTCGGGTTTGTCGTCGGAGTTGCAGTCGGCGTGCTCGCGGGTGCTTTTGCCGCCGGGCTTGGTGCCGTTGTAGCCGGCGTCGCAGGCGCGCTCGGCACGGCGGCTGCGGTTGCGGCCGGCGGCGGGCTCGACGTCGCAACCGCCGTCGATGTCTGCTCGAGCTTGGTGAAATAGAGAAAGCCCGCAACGCCGATCGCGACGATGGAGACGACCGCGACCACCAGCGGCCACATCCAGTTCGGCGCCGGCGCGGGCTTCGCGCCTGGCTTCTTGACCTGCGGTGTCGAGTAACTTCCGTCCTCGCGGCGCATCGCGACCATGTAGGCGTGCACGGGGGTCGGGATGTTCTTGACCTCCTGCGCGCCGATGTCGGCGAACTGCACCGAGAGCTTGTTGGCGACCTGCTCGTGCACCGCGCGCGAGACGCAGATGCCGCCGACTTCGGCAAGCCCCTCGAGGCGCGCGGCGATGTTGACGCCGTCGCCCAACAGATCGCCGTCGCGCTCGACCACGTCGCCGATGGTGATGCCGATGCGGAACGACATCTGCCGGCTCGGCGGATAGGCCATGTTGCGGGTCCGCAGGGATTCCTGGATGTCAATCGCACAGCGCACCGCATCCACCGCGCTCGGAAATTCCGCGAGCACGGCATCGCCGGCGGTGTTGAAGATCCGTCCGCCGGCCTTCGCAATGAAATCGTCGACGACGGACCGATAAGAGGCGAGACGCCGCAGTGTCTCCTCTTCGTCTTCCGCGACCAGCCTGGAATATCCGGCAATATCGGCTGCGAAGATCGCCGCGATCTTGCGTTTCATCTGCACCAGCCCTGGAACTCCATTTGCTGCGGCAGAATGCCGTTATCCAAGACGCGGTGCAATAAGGTTTCAGCGCCTCACTTCCGTGACGAGCGCTGAATTCATTCAGGAATTTTTTTGTGCGAGCCCCGGAGCGGTGCCCCGGGGCTTAGTGCATAGCCGTCGTATTGAGCTCGTGCTGGATGCTCTTGTAGTGATCGAGCCGCGCGATCGCGAGATCGAGCTCGCCGCCTTCCTTCTCGGAGAGCTTTTCCTGCATCTGCGTGATGGTATCGGCGAACTGCGCCCGGTCGAGCTCGTCGATCGAGGTGGCGACGTCGGCGAGGATCGTCAGGCGGTTATCGGAGACTTCGGCCAAACCACCGGTCACGATGACCTTCTGCTTCTGGCCGCCGGCGAAGATGGTCAGGATGCCCGGCCGCACCGCAGCCACGACGGGAGCATGTCCGGCGAGCACGCCGAAATCACCTTCCCAACCGGGAATGTCGACCTGATCGACCTCGCCGGAGAAGGCGAGCTTTTCGGGAGAGACGAGATCGAAGTGGAAGGTGGCCATGAAGGAAACCTGCGAATGGTGAGTAGCGAATGGCGAGTGGCGATTAAGGGAGCGGCTATTCGCTACTCCCTATTCGCTATTCGCTGCTTAGGCCGCCTCGGCAGCCAGCTTCTTGCCCTTCTCGACCGCCTCTTCGATGGTGCCGACCATGTAGAAGGCGGCTTCCGGGAGGTGGTCGTACTTGCCTTCGCAGAGGCCGCGGAAGCCCTTGATGGTGTCCGCGAGCTCGACGAACTTGCCGGGCGAGCCGGTGAAGACTTCGGCGACGTGGAACGGCTGCGACAGGAAGCGCTCGATCTTGCGGGCGCGTGCCACCGTCAGCTTGTCCTCTTCCGAGAGCTCGTCCATGCCGAGAATGGCGATGATGTCCTGCAGCGACTTGTAGCGCTGGAGCACCTGCTGGACGAGACGCGCGGTCTGATAGTGCTCCTCACCGACGACGAGCGGCGAGAGCATGCGCGAGGTCGAGTCGAGCGGGTCCACCGCCGGGTAGATGCCCTTTTCCGAGATCGCGCGCGACAGCACGGTGGTGGCGTCCAAGTGCGCGAACGAGGTCGCGGGCGCCGGATCGGTCAAGTCGTCGGCCGGAACGTAGATGGCCTGCACCGAGGTGATCGAGCCCTTCTGCGTGGTGGTGATGCGCTCCTGCAGCGCGCCCATGTCGGTGGCGAGCGTCGGCTGATAACCCACCGCCGAAGGAATACGGCCGAGCAGCGCCGACACTTCCGAGCCGGCCTGCGTGAAGCGGAAGATGTTGTCGACGAAGAACAGCACGTCCTGGCCCTGGTCGCGGAAGTGCTCGGCGACGGTCAGACCGGTGAGGCCGACGCGGGCACGCGCACCCGGCGGCTCGTTCATCTGGCCGAACACGAGAGCGCACTTCGATTTCACGCTCGGATCCGGATTGTGCGGATCGGCATTGACCTTGGACTCGATGAACTCGTGATAGAGGTCGTTGCCCTCACGGGTACGCTCGCCGACGCCGGCGAACACGGAGTAACCGCCGTGCGCCTTGGCGACGTTGTTGATCAGCTCCTGAATCAGCACGGTCTTGCCGACGCCGGCGCCGCCGAACAGGCCGATCTTGCCGCCCTTCGCGTACGGAGCAAGAAGATCGACGACCTTGATGCCGGTGACGAGAATTTCAGCTTCGGTGGACTGGTCGGTATAGGTCGGCGCTTCCTGGTGGATCGCGCGGATGCCCTCGGCCTTGATGGGACCAGCCTCGTCGATCGGCTCGCCGATGACGTTCATGATGCGGCCCAGCGTGCCGTCACCCACCGGAACCGAGATAGGCTGACCTGTGTCGGTCACTTCCTGGCCGCGCACCAGACCTTCGGTGGCGTCCATCGCGATCGTGCGGACGGTCGATTCACCGAGGTGCTGCGCGACTTCGAGCACCAGGCGGTTGTTGCCGTTCTTGGTCTCCAGCGAGTTGAGAATGGCCGGCAGGTGGCCTTCGAACTGCACGTCGACGACGGCGCCCATGACCTGGGTGACGCGACCGATCTGGGTGGCTGCTGTAGCCATTTACTGTCTCCTTCGATCCGAATTTCGCTTCCGGTCAGACTGCTTCTGCGCCGGAGATGATTTCGATGAGTTCCTTGGTGATCTGAGCCTGACGCGTGCGGTTGTAGACCAGCGTCTGCTTGCGGATCATTTCGCCGGCGTTGCGAGTGGCGTTATCCATCGCCGACATCTGCGCGCCGTAGAACGAAGCGTTGTTCTCGAGCAGCGCGCGGAAGATCTGCACCGCGAGATTGCGCGGCAGGAGGCGGGTGAGGATCTCGTCCTCTTCCGGCTCGTATTCGTAGGACGTCGTTGTCGCGCCGGCGGCGGACTCCTCGACGACCAGCGGGATCACCTGCTGGGCAGTCGGGATCTGTGCGATCACCGACTTGAATTGCGAGTAGAACAGCGTGCAGACGTCGAACTCGCCGGCATCGAAGCGAGCCAGCACCTTCTTTGCGATATCCTCGGCGTTGACGAAGCCGAGTTGGCGGACAGAGCGAAGATCCAGGTGCTCGACGATCTGCTTGTCGAACAGGCGGCGGAGCTGCTCATAGCCCTTGCGGCCGACGCAGAAGAATTTGACTTCCTTGCCCTCGTTCTGGAGGGCCAACGCGCGCTCGCGCGCCAGACGCACGATCGAGGAGTTGAACGCACCGGAGAGGCCGCGCTCGCCGGTGCAGACCAGGAGCAGGTGGACCTGATCCTTGCCGGTGCCCGCGAGCAGCGCAGGCGCGCCGGGCGAGCCCGCCGCGGCGCTGGCGATATTGGCGATCACGGCAGACATCTTGTCCGCATAGGGACGCGCCGCTTCGGCGGCAGTCTGGGCGCGGCGCAGCTTCGACGCCGCCACCATCTGCATGGCCTTGGTGATCTTCTGCGTCGCCTTGGTGGAGGCGATGCGGACCCGCATGTCTTTGAGAGACGCCATTCTTCGTTCACCCCGACGGTCAGTCTGCGACTTGACCGCTAGCCTGTCCCTATCGTCATGCCCGGCCGTGTGCCGGGCACGCGCTCTTCATTGTTGCTTCAAGCGAAACGCGTGGCCGGGATGCCCGGCCGCGCCATCAAGCAAAGCTACTATTAAGCGAAGCTCTTGGCGAAGCCTTCGACCACGCCCTTCAGCTTGGCCGCCGTGTCGTCCGAGAGGTCGCGGCTGTCGCGGATCGCATTGAGGATCTCGACATTCTTGCCACGCAGGAGCGAGAGCAGACCGTCCTCGAACGCGCGCACCTTGTTGAGCGGCAGCGGGTCGAGATAGCCGTTGGTGCCGGCCCAGATCACGCAGACCTGCTCTTCCATCTTCAGCGGCGAGAACTGCGGCTGCTTCAGAAGCTCGGTCAGGCGCGAGCCGCGGTTGAGCAGGCGCTGGGTCGAGGCGTCGAGGTCGGAGCCGAACTGCGCGAACGCCGCCATTTCGCGGTACTGCGCGAGCTCGCCCTTGATCTTGCCGGCGACCTTCTTGGTAGCCTTGGTCTGGGCAGACGAACCCACGCGCGACACCGACAGACCGACGTTCACCGCGGGACGGATGCCCTGGAAGAACAGGTCGGTTTCCAGGAAGATCTGGCCGTCGGTGATCGAGATGACGTTGGTCGGGATGTAGGCCGACACGTCGTTGGCCTGGGTTTCGATGACCGGCAGCGCCGTCAGCGAGCCCGAGCCCTGGTCCTTGTTGAGCTTCGCCGCGCGCTCGAGCAGGCGGGAGTGCAGGTAGAACACGTCGCCCGGATAGGCTTCGCGGCCCGGCGGGCGGCGCAGCAGCAGCGACATCTGGCGGTAGGCGACGGCCTGCTTGGACAAGTCGTCATAGATGATGACGGCGTGCATGCCGTTGTCGCGGAAGTACTCGCCCATGGTGCAGCCGGTGAACGGAGCGATGTACTGCATCGGCGCCGGATCGGAGGCGGTCGCAGCGACGATGATCGAATATTCCAGCGCGCCCTGCTCTTCCAGCACCTTCACGAACTGGGCGACGGTCGAACGCTTCTGGCCGATCGCGACGTAGACGCAGTAGAGCTTGATGTTCTCGTCGGGCTGCGCGTTGAGCGGCTTCTGGTTCAGGATGGTGTCGAGCGCGATCGCGGTCTTGCCGGTCTGGCGGTCGCCGATGATCAGCTCGCGCTGGCCGCGGCCGATCGGGATCAGGGCATCGATCGCCTTGAGGCCGGTCGCCATTGGCTCGCTCACCGACTTGCGCGGAATGATGCCGGGCGCCTTGACGTCGACGCGCATGCGCTTGTCGGCCTGGATCGGACCCTTGCCGTCGATGGGGTTGCCGAGCGCGTCGACGACGCGGCCGAGCAGGCCCTTGCCGACCGGCGCGTCCACGATGGCGCGGGTGCGCTTGACGGTCTGGCCTTCCTTGATCTCGCGGTCGGCGCCGAAAATAACGATACCGACGTTGTCGGTTTCGAGGTTCAGCGCCATGCCGCGGGTGCCGTTCTCGAACTCGACCATCTCACCGGCCTGGACGTTGTCCAGACCGTAGACGCGGGCGATACCGTCGCCGACGGACAGCACCTGTCCGACTTCGGAGACTTCAGCTTCCTGGCCGAAATTCTTGATCTGGTCCTTGAGGATCGCGGAAATTTCCGCGGCGCGGATGTCCATCAGCCTGCCTCTTTCATCGCGTGCTTGATCGAATTGAGTTTGGTGCGAAGCGAACTATCGATCATGCGGCTGCCAAGCTTGACGACGAGGCCGCCGATGATCGAGGGATCGACTTTCACGTTGAGCGCGACGTCCTTGCCGGTCACCGACTTGAGGGCGGCCTTGAGAGCGTCGAGATTCTTGTCCGAGAGCTGCTCCGCGACGGTCACGTTGGCAGAGGCCTCGCCTTTATATTTGGCAACCAGCGCGCCGTAGGCGCGGATGACATCGGCCACCGCGAACAGGCGGCGGTTGGCCGTCAGCACCTTGAGGAAATTGGCGGAAATGCCTGATATGCCGGCCTTGTCCAGCACCGCTGACAGCGCCTTGGACTGGCTATCTGCCGAGAACACCGGGCTACGGACGAGGCGCTTCAGATCCGCGCTGTCGCTGAGCATGGTGCCGAACCGGTCGAGATCGGCTTTGACCGCATCGACCACATTCTGGTCGCGGGCCAGTTCAAACAAGGCCGTTGCATAACGGCCGGACACACCTGAAACGGACGTATCTTCTGCAGCCACAGACGCGCTCTTTATAGCTGTCAAACTCGCAAGGGAAAAACCGTCGCCACGAAGCGGCGCCTAGCGATCCAAGCCCTTGGAATTCAAGCGGGACTTCGATTTTCGACCGACACAGGGAAGTGCCGGGCTCGTTAAAATCGGCGCTTTGCTAACATAGCAGGCGCGCAGGTGCAACATGACGCCAAATTAAAGGCTGCGGCTCTCCGTCCCTGCTGCGGTCATGGGCACTGCGGGCCACGCGGCACCGCGCCACTTTCCGGCACCACCCAAAAAGTGTCGACCGGTCGGCCCGACAGGAATTCGTTCCTGCTTTCAGCGCATAGCGGCCATGAACACAGCTCGCAGAGACGTGAGCCCGACCACCGCCGCTTCACTTGGTCAATTACTTATCAAATTCTCAACGCGCCGGCCGATGACTTGGTTTTACAGTATTAGCGAGTATTCGTTTGGTTAAAGAATCGTTAACGCGAGAGATAACAAAACATCCGACAAATATCGGATCGGATAACAAGATGTCTCAGTCGGACACATGACGAAATTACTGCCCAATTCATGCCGCATTGCAGCGTGAAACGCGCACTTGCTCACAAACCGATGGGGGCTCCACTAGCCACACATGTGGCAATACTAGCGTAGGGACAAATAAATGTTGTCATTGAAGACATTGGGGTTTGCAACCCGGCCGCAGACGGCGATCGCTTTCGTCGCTGCCACTCTCGTCATCGGTGGAACTGCCACCGAAGCTTCCGCCAAATCCCGGCATCACCATTACCGGCATCATCATCATCACGAGGCCAGCACCAGCGACACGTCGATTGCGGGTTCCTGGATGAACGCCAACGCCTCCGTGACGCCCTCCTCGGGTTCCGGCCACAGCTTCTCCGGCATGGCCTCCTATTACGGCAATGAGTCCGGCAGCCGCACGGCGTCGGGCGCACGCTTCAACCAGAACGCCATGACCGCGGCGCATCGTTCGCTGCCGTTCGGCACCAAGCTGCGCGTGACCCATGGCGGCCAGAGCGTCATCGTCACCATCAATGATCGTGGCCCGTTCGTTCGCGGCCGTGTCCTCGACCTCTCCACCGGCGCTGCCCGCGCCATCGGCCTGACCGGCGCCGGCGTCGGCCGCGTGACCGCCGAGGTCGTCTCCTGACGCGTCGTTCGACGCGCATCTCATAACGAGCCCGGCAGTTTCATCGTCCGCAACGGACCTTGTGAGATTTGCTGCGCTCGAAACAAGCCCGCCGTCTTGGGGGACGGCGGGCTTTTTCGTGCTCTCGTCATTGCGAGGAGCGCAGCGACGAAGCAATCCAGACTGCCCCTCGCGGAGGGAGTCTGGATTGCTTCGCCTCGCTCGCAATGACGTGGATAGACTTGTCGCGCTCTCTACAAAAAGCTCTGCGGATCGACGTCGGTCTCGAGCTTGAGATTGCCCTTCGGCTTCGGCGCCACGGCGAGCCAGTTGCGCAAATAGTCCGAGAGATCGAAGCCGCGCGCGGACTTCACCAGGATGCGGAAACGATAACGGCCCTTGATCACGGCGAGCGGCGCTTCCGCCGGTCCGAGCACCTTCACGCGCTCGTCGCGCGGCGCCACCGCAACGAGCCGGCGCGCAAATCCTTCCGCACTCGGGCGATCGCCGGCGGAAATAATGAGGCCCGCAAGCCGCCCGAACGGCGGATAGAGCGTGCGCTCACGCAGATCGATCTCGCTGTTGTAGAAGGCTTCGCGATCGCAGGCGATCAGCGCCTTCATCACGGGATGCTCGGGCTGATGGGTCTGGAGATAGCCGACACCGCGGCCCTGCTCGCGGCCGGCACGGCCGATCACCTGGTTGAGCAGCTGCCAGGTGCGCTCGGCAGCGCGCGGATCGCCGTTGGAAAGGCCGAGGTCCGCATCGACCACACCGACCAGATTGAGCCGCGGAAAATTGTGACCCTTGGCGACGAGCTGGGTGCCGATGATGATATCGACGCGGCCCTCGGCAATGTCATTCAACTCCGAGCGCATCGTCTCGATCGAGGTGATGAGATCGCTCGACAGCACCATGGCGCGGGCTTGCGGAAACAGCGCGGCCGCCTCCTCCTGCAAACGCTCGACGCCGGGCCCGACCGCGACCAGCGACTCCTCCGCCGCGCAATGCGGGCAGACGTTCGGCCGCGGCATCGAGAAACCACAGTGATGGCAGACCAGCCGCTGGCGGAACCTGTGATCGACCAACCAGGCATCGCAGATGGTGCAGGCGAAGCGATGGCCGCAGGCGCGACACAATGTCAGCGGCGCGTAGCCGCGGCGATTGAGGAACAACAGCGCCTGCTCGCGCCGCTCGATCGCGGTCCGGATTTCGCCCGCAAGTCGCGGCGAGATGAAGCGGCCGCGCGCCGGCTGCTCGCGGCGCAGGTCGATCGCCTCGATATGCGGCATGTGCTGGCCGCCGAAGCGCGAGGGCAGCGCGATGCGCTGATAGCGCCCCTTGCGCGCATTGACCTCTGATTCGACCGACGGCGTCGCAGAGGCCAGCACGATCGGAATTTTTGCGATATGCGCCCGCACCACCGCCATGTCGCGGGCGTGATAATGCACGCCGTCATCCTGCTTGTAGGCCTGGTCGTGCTCTTCATCGACGACGATGAGGCCGAGATCGGCGTAGGGCAGAAACAGCGCCGAGCGGGCGCCGACCACGACCGGCGCGCTCCCTTCCGAGATCGCCGCCCAGTTGCGCGCGCGGGTGCGCGGGGTGAGCTCCGAATGCCATTCCAGCGGCCGCACGCCAAAACGTTGCGCGAAGCGGTCGAGGAACTGGCCGGTGAGCGCGATCTCCGGCATCAGGATCAGCGACTGCTTGCCGCGGCGGATGGTCTCGGCGACCGCCTCGAAATAAACCTCGGTCTTGCCCGAGCCGGTGACGCCGTCGAGCAGGGCGACATGAAAGGTGCCGTTGGCCGCAAGCGCGCGCATCGCATCGACCGCAGTGCGTTGCAGATGCGTGAATTCCGGCTGGCCGTAGGCGGGGTCGGGCGCCGGCGGTGGTGGCGGCGGCGGCAACGGCTCGACCGTCAACGTGCCTTCGTCGACGAGGCCATCGATCACCCCGGCTGAGACGCCCGCCTCCTTCACGACATCGGACTTGCCGTGCAGCAGGCGATCCGACAGCACCTCGATCACCCGCCGCCGCGCCGGCGTCAGCCGCCTTGGCGGATCGCCGACCAGCCGCACGCCGGCGCGCATCCGCTCGGGCCCGAGGTTCTCGCCCATGCGCAGGCACATGCGCAAAACCATGCCGCGCGGGCCGAGCGTGTAGTTGGCGACCCAATCGACCAGCGCGCGCAGCTCGCCCTTCAGCGGCGGGACGTCGAGTTTCTCGCTGACGTCCTTTAGACGGTTGTGCAGGCGAGGATCCGGATTGGCGTTCTCTGCCCACACCACCGCCAGCACCTCGCGCGGGCCGAGCGGCACACTGAGGAGATCGCCCGCCTTCAATTCCATGCCGCGCGGCACGCGGTAGGAATAGGTCTGGTCGAGCGCGACCGGCACCAGCACGTCGACCATGCGGGTCGAAATGGCGGGGGCAGTGTGGCTGCGCGACGAATGATCCATGAATAGTCTTGGACGGAGAATCGGAACCCGGGGCCTCAAGGCTAGCCGCGCGCGGCGGCCTTAGCGAACGATAAACGAGTGTGATGCGATATACTGTGCGGAATCACCACGTCCACAGCGCATGAGCAAAGCGGCCGCCCCACCAATCGAGCTCGCCAGCGCCGATCCGTCGATCGCGCAGGAGATGATGCGCTGGCTGTCGCATCTCGGCGCCGAGCGGCGGCTGTCGCCGAAGACGCTGGAAGCCTATGCCCGCGACCTTAGGCAGTGCCTGGATTTCCTCTGCACCCATTGGGGCGAGCGCGTGACGCTCAAGCGCTTCGCCGCGCTCGAGGCCAGCGACATCAGAGCCTTCATGGCGATGCGCCGCGCCGACGACGTCGCCGGCCGCTCCTTGATGCGCGCACTTGCGGGCCTGCGCTCGTTCGGCCGCTTCCTTGAGCGCGAGGGCAAGGGCAAGGTCGGCGCGCTCTCTGCCATTCGCGCCCCAAAGGTGGCCAAGAGCCTGCCAAAGCCGCTGCCGATGGCATCCGCCAAGCGCCTCGCCGACGCCGACGAGCGCGCCGGCGAAGAGCGCGAGACCTGGATCCTGGTGCGCGACGCCGCCGTGATGGCCCTGCTCTACGGCTCGGGCCTGCGCATCTCGGAAGCCTTGGGACTAAAGCGGCGCGACGTGCCGCGCCCCGGTGAAGGCGACGTGCTCGTCGTCACCGGCAAGGGCAATAAGACGCGCATGGTGCCGGTGCTGCAAAACGTGCTGGCACTGGTCGCCGAATATGTCGCGATGTGCCCGCATCCGTTGCTGGCCGAAGGCCCGGTCTTCGTCGGCGCGCGCGGCGGTCCCTTGAGCCCGCGCATCATCCAGCTCGCGATGGAGCGGCTGCGCGGCGCACTTGGCCTGCCCGACAGCGCCACGCCGCACGCGCTGCGGCATTCCTTTGCCACGCATCTTCTGTCGCGCGGCGGCGACCTGCGCGCGATCCAGGAATTGCTCGGCCATTCCTCGCTGTCGACCACGCAGGTCTATACCGGCATCGATTCCGAACGGCTGCTCGAAGTCTACGCCAGCGCGCATCCGCGACGCTGACACACTGACGTCACAACTTGCTTGCCTCTTGCGCGGCGCCCGCGGTTCGGTCAATCGTGGGGAACCGAGGCAGGAGGGATATTATGAGCGCACACGAAAGCATGGAGCACGCGGAGCATGCCGAGCACGCATCCGGCGAGAACAAGAAGATCGCCCTTCTGATCGCGGTGCTGGCGCTGTTCCTTGCGATCTCGGAGACGCTCGGCAAGGGTGCGCAGACCGAGGCGATCAGCAAGAACGTCGAGGCCGCCAATCTCTGGGCGTTCTTCCAGGCCAAGAGCGTCCGCCGCACCGTGGTGCAGACCGCAGCCGAGCAGGGCAAGCTCACGCTAGGCTCGGCCGCCGACGACGCCATCAAGGCGGCCATCCAGAAGCAGATCGAGGACTGGCAGAAGACCGCGGCGCGTTATCGTTCCGAGCCGGAGACCGGCGAGGGCACCGAACAGCTCGCCGAAAAAGCAAAACATGCCGAGCACGAGCGCGACGAGGCGACCGCAAAATACCATCACTTCGAGCTGGCCTCGGCCGCCTTCCAGATCGGCATCGTGCTGGCTTCGGCCACCATCATCACCGGCATCATTGCGCTCGCCTATGTCGGCGGCCTCCTGACGCTCGCCGGCATGGTGATGACCGCACTCGGCCTGTGGTGGCCGCATCTGCTGCATCTGCACGGGTAGCGCGCGGCTTGCCTGCCTCTCGCCCCCAACGTCATTGCGAGGAGCGGAGCGACGAAGCAATCCAGACTCTTTCCGCGGAGACGGTCTGGATTGCTTCGCTGCGCTCGCAATGACGGAATGGGGTGTAAGCGCGGATTCGAAGGGCTCGTAGCCGGATGAGCGAAGCGATATCCGGGAAGCCGCAACGACAAGCCCCCGGATTTCGCTTCGCTCATCCGGGCTACGCAACGTTCATTGCTGGAAAACAATCAGCGTGCCTCGTGCACGCTCTTGCGGAAGCGCTGGATCAGACGGAGTGCCCGAGAGGACCATCCCTCGCCATTGCCGGTAAGGGCATTCTTGATGCGCAGCTTGATCGGCTCGACCAGCGCCGTCGATTTGGCGCGGATCATCATCACGAAATCATAGAGCCGCTCGAACCACGCCATCTCCAGCAGCTTGTCGCGCGTCACGTCGAACACGAAGGCGGTGACGCCGACGCCGAGCAGTTTGGCGAACAGGATCGTGAACACCGCGCTCATCCAGTATTCGTGGGTGAGCAGCCAGAGCCCGACCAGCTTGAGCGGAAACAGCGGGATGATCGGCACGACGAAGACGATCAGCGTCATCGCCGGCGACAGCGCATCGACGCGTTCGGTCAGCCATTGCTTGAACTGCGCGAGCGGGATCGCGGCAACGACACGCGCCACGATCGGCTCGAGATGGTCCCACAGCCAGGCTTCGATCAAAAAGATGATCGCCAGCAGGACCCAGACCGGTTGAAGAAGGCGGCGCAGCATGTGTTTCCCGCCCGATTCGGCTCGGCGCGTCGCCTACATATGGATGGCCCGCTTGCCGACTGCAAGCGCGGCCTCCTTGACGGCCTCCGAGCGGGTCGGATGCGCATGGCAGGTGCGGGCGAGATCTTCCGCGCTGCCCCCAAACTCCATCAGCACACACGCCTCGTGGATCATTTCGCCGGCTTCACGGCCGACAATGTGCACGCCAAGCACGCGATCGGTCTTCGCATCTGCGAGAATTTTCACAAAGCCGTCAGTGGTCTGGTTGACCTTGGAGCGGCCGTTGGCGGTAAAGGGAAACTTCCCGACTGTGTAGGCCACGCCCGCCTGCTTCAGCTCTTCCTCGGTCTTGCCGACGGAGGACACTTCCGGCGTGGTATACACCACACCTGGGATTACGTCGTAGTTCACGTGACCGGCCTGGCCGGCGAGAATTTCCGCCACCGCGACGCCCTCGTCCTCCGCCTTGTGCGCGAGCATTGGGCCAGCGACGACATCGCCGATGGCATAGACGCCCTTCAGGGTGGTCGCGAAGTGGGCATCGATCTGTACACGGCCGCGATTGTCCAGCGCAACGCCGGCCTCCTTCAGCCCGAGACCATCGGTGTAGGGCACGCGGCCGATGCAGACCAGCACGACGTCAGCCTCGATGGTCTCAGCCGCACCGCCGGCGGCCGGCTCGATCTTCGCGAGCAGTGCCTTGCCGTTCGATTCGACACCGGTGACCTTCGAGCCCAGCTTGAACGCGAATCCCTGCTTTTCCAGGATGCGTTGAAATTGCCGTGCGACTTCGCCGTCCATGCCCGGCAGGATGCGATCGAGGAATTCAACGACCATGACCTCGGACCCGAGCCTGCGCCACACCGAGCCAAGCTCAAGCCCGATCACGCCGGCACCGATGACCAGCAACCTGCCCGGCGCCTTCTCCAGCGAGAGCGCGCCGGTCGACGACACGATGCGCTTCTCGTCGATCTCGATGCCCTTCAGCCGTGCGATGTCCGAGCCGGTGGCGATCACGATGTTCTTGGTCTCGATGACTTGCGACTTGCCGTCCGCGGAGACCTCGACCTTGCCGGTGCCCAGAATCTTGCCGCTGCCCTTGAGCACGTCGATCTTGTTCTTCTTCATCAGGAACTCGACGCCCTTGACGTTGCCATCGATGCCCTGCTGCTTGAAGTTCATCATCGCGGGCAGATCGAGTTTCGGCGCCGAGATCGAGACGCCCATCTTGGCGAAGGAGTGCGCGGCTTCCTCGAACATTTCGGAGGCGTGCAGCAGCGCCTTCGAGGGCATGCAGCCGACATTGAGGCAGGTGCCGCCGAGGCTGGCGTTCTTTTCCACCACGGCGACTTTCATGCCGAGCTGGCTTGCGCGCACCGCGCAGACATAACCGCCCGGTCCGGTGCCGATGACGACGAGATCGTAGGTAGCCATGAGAGGAAGTCCCGTAGGTTTAGCGTGAAAGGATGTGTCAGCGTCCGCCGGACACATCGAGAATGGCTGAGGTGACGTAGGAGGCATCGTCCGACATCAGCCAGACGATGGCATTGGCGATTTCCTCGGCGGTGCCGACGCGCTTCATCGGCACCAAATGGGCCAGACGATGGGCGCGATCGGGCTCGCCGCCGGCGGCGTGGATTTCGGTGTCGATCAGGCCCGGGCGGATGCCCGCGACGCGAATGCCTTCGCCGGCGACCTCGTAGCCGAGGCCGATGGTAAAGGAATCGATCGCGCCCTTGGAGGCGGCATAGTCGACATAAGTGTTGGGCGAGCCGAGCTTGGCGGCGACGGACGACAGATTGACGATCACGCCGCCCTTGCCGCCATGCTTGGTCGACATCCGCTTCACCGCCTCGCGTGCGCAGAGGATGGAGCCGGTGACGTTGACCGCCATGACGCGCTGGATGCGTTCGGCCGACATCTCGTCGACGCGCACGCCGCTCTTGCCGACAATGCCGCCATTGTTGACGAGCGCGCCGAGGGTACCGAACTTGTCGGCCGCTTTGAACAGCGCGAAGATATCGCTTTCCTCGGCGACGTCGCACTTCACCGCGATGGCCTTGCCGTTCCTGGCTTCGATCGCGGCGACGACCTCGTCGGCGGCCTTCTTGTTGCTGGCATAGCCCACGACCACGCGAAAACCGCGCGCCGCCGCTGCGAGCGCGGTGGCGCGGCCGATGCCGCGGCTGCCGCCGGTGATGATCGCAACCTTGTCCGTCATGCTCGCCTCCATCTTTTCGCGCACGCCGTCGCCCGTGCAGGCGACGGCGCTTTCAAGACTTTGGGTATCAGAGGTCCAGGACCAGCCGCGCCGGATCTTCCAGGCTCTCCTTGACACGGACCAGGAACGTCACGGCTTCCTTGCCGTCGATCACGCGGTGATCGTAGGACAGCGCCAGATACATCATCGGGCGGACCTCGACCTTGCCGCCGATCACCATCGGCCGCTCCTGGATCTTGTGCATGCCGAGGATGCCGGACTGTGGCGCGTTCAGGATCGGCGTCGACATCAGCGAGCCGTAGATGCCACCATTGGTGATGGTGAAGGTGCCGCCCTGCATCTCCTCGATCTTGAGCTGGCCGTCGCGCGCACGGCGGCCGAAATCGGCGATGCCCTTCTCGATGTCGGCGATCGACTTCTGATCGCAGTCGCGGACGACGGGCACGACAAGTCCCTTGTCGGTGCCGACGGCGACGCCGATGTGGTAGTAGTTCTTGTAGATCAGGTCGGTGCCGTCGATCTCGGCGTTGACCGCCGGGATGTCCTTCAGCGCCTGCACGACCGCCTTGGTGAAGAAGCCCATGAAGCCGAGCTTGGAGCCGTGCTTCTTCTCGAACACGTCCTTGTAGTGCGCGCGCAGCGCCATGACGTTGGTCATGTCGACCTCGTTGAAGGTCGTCAGCATCGCAGCCGTGTTCTGTACATCCTTGAGACGCCGCGCGATGGTCTGGCGCAGGCGGGTCATCTTGACGCGCTCCTCGCGCGCGGCATCGTCGGCCGGCGAGGGGCTGCGCACCTGCACGGCCGCGGCCGGCTGGTTGACCGGGGTCGGCGCGGAGGCGGCGCGCTCGATCGCGGCGAGCATGTCGCCCTTGGTGACGCGGCCGTCCTTGCCGGAGCCCGGAACGGTCGAGGCATCGATGCCGGTCTCGGCCGAGAGCTTTCGCACCGACGGGGCGAGCGGCGCATCGGCGGGCGCCGCCTTGGGCGCGGCGGGTGCAGGAGCCGAAGCCGGCGCGGCGGCAGGCCTGGCGGGAGCGGCAGCCGGCTTGGCGGCGCCGGCGCCATCCGTGATCTGTCCGAGCAGCGCGCCGACTGCAACCGTCGCACCGTCAGCGGCGATGATCTCGCTGAGCGTGCCGGCCGAGGGCGCCGGCACTTCGATGGTGACCTTGTCGGTCTCGAGCTCCACCAAGGGCTCGTCGACGGCGACGGGATCGCCGGCCTTCTTGAACCAGCGGCCGATGGTGGCCTCGGTGACGGATTCGCCGAGCGTCGGCACACGAATTTCAGTCATGGTCTTTTCCCTAAAAGATCGCTTGTGCGGTCATGAATTCGGTTGTCATCGCCAGCGTAAACAAACGATCCAGCCTGCCGCGACGCTCGCACGTACGGACGACGCGGCGGACTGGATGCCCCGCTTGAAGCGGGGCATGACGCAGTTCAAAAAATCTAGCTCAGAGCCTCGTCCAGGAACGCCTTGAGCTGCGCCTGGTGCTTGGACATCAGGCCGGTCGCGGTTGCGGCGGAGGCGGCGCGGCCGACATAACGCGGACGCCGGCTTACGCCGTTCACCTGGTTGAGCACCCATTCGAGATAGGGCTCGATGAAGTGCCACGCACCCATGTTGCGCGGCTCCTCCTGGCACCAGATCACCTCGGCCTTCTTGAAGCGCGCGAGCTCCGCGACCAGCGCTTTCAGCGGCACCGGATAGAGCTGCTCGACGCGCATCAGGTAGATGTCGTCGATGCCGCGCTTCTCGCGCTCCTCGTAGAGGTCGTAATAGACCTTGCCCGAGCACAGCACGATGCGGCGGATCTTCTCGTCCGGCACCAGCTTGGTGGCCTCGCTCGGCAGCATCTGGGCGTCATCATAGAGGATGCGGTGGAACGTCGTGCCCTTGGCGAGCTCGTCGAGCCGCGACACCGCACGCTTGTGCCGCAGCAGCGACTTCGGCGTCATCAGGATCAGCGGCTTGCGGATCTCGCGATGGAGCTGGCGGCGCAGCACGTGGAAGTAGTTCGCCGGCGTGGTCGGATAGACCACCTGCATGTTGTCTTCGGCGCACATCTGCAAGTAGCGCTCGAGGCGCGCCGAGGAGTGCTCCGGTCCCTGTCCCTCGTAGCCATGCGGCAACAGGCAGACGAGGCCGGACATGCGCAGCCATTTGCGCTCGCCCGAGGAGATGAACTGGTCGAACAGCACCTGCGCGCCGTTGGCGAAGTCGCCGAACTGTGCCTCCCACAGCGCCAGCGCATTCGGCTCGGCCAGCGAGTAGCCGTATTCGAAGCCGAGCACCGCCTCTTCCGAGAGCAGCGAGTTGATGACCTCGTAGTGTCCCTGCTCAACGCCGAGATGGTTGAACGGCGTGTAGCGGCTCTCGTCTTCCTGGTCGATCAGCACCGAATGGCGCTGCGAGAAGGTGCCGCGCTCGCAGTCCTGGCCGGACAGGCGGACATAACGACCTTCCTCCAGCAGCGAGCAGAACGCCAACGCCTCGCCGGTCGCCCAGTCGATGCCGACGCCGTTGTCGATCGCCTTGGCGCGGTTGTCGAGGAAGCGCTGGATGGTGCGGTGAACGCGGAAACCGTCGGGCACCTTGGTGATCTTGCGGCCGATGTCCTTGAGGATGGAGGTATCGACGCCGGTGACGCCGCGGCGGGCGTCCTCTTCCTGGTCGGCGATCTTGAAGCCGGCCCATTTGCCGTCGAGCCAGTCGGCCTTGTTCGGCTTGTAGCTGGTGCCGGCCTCGAACTCGGCATCGAGCCGCGCGCGCCAGTCGGCCTTCAGCTTGTCGACCTCGCCTTCGGTGACCACGCCCTCGGCGATCAGGCGCTTGGCGTAGAGCGTCAGCGCCGACGGATGTGCCGCGATGCGCTTGTACATCACCGGTTGGGTGAATGCCGGCTCGTCGCCCTCATTGTGGCCGAAGCGGCGATAGCACCACATGTCGATGACGACCGGCTTGTGGAACTTCTGCCGGAACTCGATCGCGACCTTGGCGGCGAACACCACGGCCTCCGGATCGTCGCCGTTGACGTGGAAGATCGGCGCGTCGATCATCTTCGCCACATCAGACGGATAGGGCGAGGAGCGCGAATAGCGCGGATAGGTGGTGAAGCCGATCTGGTTGTTGACGATGAAATGCAGCGAGCCGCCGGTGCGGTAGCCCTTCAGGTCGGAAAGGCTGAAGCATTCCGCGACCACGCCCTGGCCGGCGAAGGCGGCGTCGCCATGCATCAGGAGCGGCAGCACCGAGATGCGCATGTCCGGTGGGTCGCCATGCTGGTCCTGCTTGGCGCGGACCTTGCCGAGCACCACCGGATCGACGATCTCCAGATGCGAGGGGTTCGCGGTCAGCGACAGATGGATGCGGTTGCTGTCGAACTCGCGATCCGACGAGGCGCCGAGGTGATATTTGACGTCGCCCGAGCCTTCGACCGCGTCGGGGTTGGCCGAGCCACCCTTGAATTCGTGGAACAGCGCGCGGTGCGCCTTGCCCATCACCTGGGTCAGCACGTTGAGGCGGCCGCGATGCGGCATGCCCACGACGATTTCCTTCACGCCGAGATTGCCGCCGCGCTTGATGATTTGCTCCAGCGCGGGGATCAGCGATTCACCGCCGTCGAGGCCGAAGCGCTTGGTGCCGGTGAACTTGGTGTCGCAGAATTTTTCGAAGCCCTCGGCTTCGACCAGCTTCGTCAGGATGGCACGGCGGCCTTCTGGGGTGAAGGAGATCTCCTTGTCAGGACCTTCGATGCGCTCCTGGATCCAGGCCTTCTGCGCCGCGTTGCTGATGTGCATGAACTCGACGCCGAGCGTCTGGCAGTAGGTGCGCTCGCAGATCGCCACGATCTCGCGCAGGTTGCCGTATTCGAGGCCGAGCACGTGATCGAGGAAGATCTTGCGGTCAAAGTCGGCCTCGCTGAAGCCGTAGGTGCGGGGGTCGAGCTCCTCGCGGTTGCGCGGCGCCTCGATGCCGAGCGGATCGAGCTTGGCGTGGAAATGGCCGCGCATGCGGTAGGCGCGGATCAGCATCAGGGCGCGCACCGAATCGCGGGTGGCCTGGAGCACGTCGGCGGAGGAGAGATCGGCGCCCTTGGCCTGCGCCTTGGCGGCGATCTTGGTGCCGACCGCCTTCTCGACCTGGGCCCAGTTGCCGTCGAGCGCCGAGGTGAGCTCGTCCTGGGGCGTGACCGGCCAGTTATCCCGGGCCCAGGACGGCCCTTCCGCGTTCTTGCGGACGTCGGCCGGCTGGTCCTTCAGGCTCTGGAAGAACTCCTGCCACTCGGCGTCAACCGAGGAGGGGTCTTTCTCGTAACGGGCGTAGATTTCGTCGATGTAGGTGGCGTTGGTGCCCTGCAAAAAGGATGAGAGGGCAAAGGCTGCGTTCGCGTCCTGGCGAGACATTCTTGATTTCCCAGCGATTTCGGTTCGCGCAAATGAAAACGGCGCTGACCCCGATCCTCCGGCAGCGGATCGGCGTATCAGGCACCGTTTACCCTATCTGTTGCGAACTTGCGCCCGGAAAAGCACCAAGAACTGAATTAGCCTTTCAACTTTTCGGCAAGGGTATGTCCGAGCCGTGCGGGCGACGGAGAGACGACAATACCGGCCGATTTCATCGCTTCGGTCTTGGAACCGGCGTCGCCCTTGCCGCCCGAGATGATCGCGCCGGCATGACCCATGCGGCGGCCTGGAGGTGCGGTGACACCGGCGATGAAACCGACCATCGGCTTCTTGCGACCGCGCTTGGCCTCGTCCTTGAGGAACTGGGCGGCGTCCTCCTCGGCGGAACCGCCGATCTCCCCGATCATGATGATCGACTCGGTCTTGGGGTCGGCCAGCAGCATCTCCAGGACGTCGATGAACTCGGTTCCCTTGACCGGGTCGCCGCCGATGCCGACCGCGGTGGTCTGGCCGAGCCCTTCCTGGGAGGTCTGGAACACGGCTTCATAGGTCAGGGTGCCGGAGCGGGAGACGATGCCGACGCTGCCGGTCTTGAAGATGTTGGCGGGCATGATGCCGATCTTGCACTCGCCGGCGGTCATGACGCCCGGGCAGTTCGGCCCGATCAGGCGCGACTTGGAGCCGGCCAGGGAGCGCTTGACGCGGACCATGTCGATGACCGGAATGCCCTCGGTGATGCAGACGATCAGCGGAACTTCGGCATCGATCGCTTCGCAGATCGCGTCCGCCGCGCCCGGGGGCGGCACGTAGATCACCGACGCGTCGGCGCCGGTCTTCTCACGCGCCTCGCGCACGGTGTCGAACACCGGCAGGCCCAGATGCGTCGCGCCGCCTTTGCCCGGCGAGGTGCCGCCGACCATCTTGGTGCCGTAGGCAATCGCGGCCTCGGAATGGAACGTGCCGTTCTTGCCGGTAAAGCCCTGGCAGATGACCTTGGTGTTCTTGTCAATCAGGATGGACATGAGGTCTGCTTTCGCGAACTAACTTTAGTGGATGCGACGATAGACGCCGGTGAGCACGTCGGCCCAGCCTTCCGCGTCCGGCGAGAACTGGATCTTCAACGAATAGGAATTGTCGTCGATGATCTCGTAGATGTGGCGCGCATTGCCGCGCAGCGAGCCGCGCACCAGCGTCAGGGTCTTGCCGACCCAGCCGCCGGAGGCGGGCGAGGGCGGCGTGTAGCCGAGCGAGTCGTACCAGAACAATTTGTAGGTCCGGTCGTCGCGGTCGTACGTGAAGATGCCGTGGGTGGCGAATATCTCCTTGCCGTCGCGCATCTGGACCACGTCCTGGATCAGATAGAAGCCGTTGAGATCCATGCGCGCCACCGTGCGCGAAGTCGCCGGCCCGCCGGGATTCCAGCGCGACGGGTAGACCATCTCCTCGCCATTCCATTCACCGGCGAACGCGGCGAGACGCGCGTGCTCCAGCAGCGGAGATGATTGAGCGAGATGGTCCTGGGGCATGGCCTAGCCTCCCTTGACGGCCTTCACGATCTTCTGCGCGGCGTCATCGAGATTATCGGCCGGCACGACGTTCAGGCCTGATTCACGGATGATCTTCTTGCCGAGCTCGACATTGGTGCCTTCGAGGCGGACCACCAGCGGGACGCTGAGGCCGACTTCGCGCACTGCAGCCGTGACACCCTCGGCGATCACGTCACACTTCATGATACCACCGAAGATGTTGACCAGAATGCCCTTCACGTTCGGGTCGGCGGTGATGATCTTGAAAGCGGCGGCGACCTTTTCCTTGCTGGCGCTGCCGCCGACGTCGAGGAAGTTGGCCGGCGCCATGCCGTAGAGCTTGATGATGTCCATGGTCGCCATGGCAAGGCCGGCGCCGTTGACCATGCAGCCGATATTGCCGTCGAGGGTGACGTAGTTGAGATCGTATTTCGAGGCCTCGATCTCCTTGGCGTCCTCTTCGGTCTCGTCGCGCAGCGCGAGCACTTCGGGGTGACGGAACAGCGCGTTGTCGTCGAAGGAGACCTTGGCGTCGAGCACGCGGAGCTGGCCCTGCTTGGTCACGACCAGCGGGTTGATCTCCAGCATCGACATGTCCTTGGCGACGAAGGCGGCAAAGAGCTGCGCGGTGAGCTTTTCGGCCTGCTTGGCGAGATCGCCGGACAGGTTCAGCGCCTTGGCGACGGTACGGCCGTGATGGCCCATGATGCCGGTCGCCGGATCAACCGAGAAGGTGACGATCTTCTCGGGCGTGTTGTGCGCGACGTCCTCGATGTTGACGCCGCCTTCGGTCGACACCACGAACGACACGCGCGAGGTCTCGCGGTCGACCAGGATCGAGAGATAGAACTCCTTGTCGATGTCGGAGCCGTCCTCGATGTAGAGGCGGTTGACCTGCTTGCCGGCAGGTCCCGTCTGCACGGTCACGAGCGTGGCGCCGAGCATCTGCTTGGCGAATTCGGCAACTTCAGTGGCCGACTTGGCGATGCGGACGCCGCCCTTGTCGCCGGCACTGGCTTCCTTGAACTTGCCCTTGCCGCGGCCGCCGGCATGGATCTGGCTCTTCACCACCCAGACCGGGCCCGGGAGAGCCTTTGCCGCCGCTTCCGCGTCGGCCGCCTTCAGGACCGGAACGCCCTTGGAGATCGGCACGCCGAACTCATTCAAAAGCGCCTTGGCCTGGTACTCATGGATATTCATCTGGTCGCTCCCTGAACCCGCGCGTGGTGACCTCGGGGGTTCACCTCTAATTTCGGTCTGGCATACCATATACCAGAACAACTGCAACCCGGAATCTTTTGGAATCTGGACTGCCGGCCCCGGAAACCCGCCCGACCGGGGTCCCGGACATGAAAGCGCCGAGGATCGGGTCCGATCCTCGGCGAGATTTTTCCCGATCAGCGGCCCAGAAGGTCGGGCGCGATCTTCTTGCAGGCGTCGACCAGGCCGGACACCGCGCCGACCGACTTGTCGAAAGCCTCGCGGTCCTTGCCGGCGAGCTCGATCTCGACCACGCGCTCGACGCCCTTCGAGCCGATAACGACGGGCACGCCGACATACATGTCCTTCACGCCGTATTCGCCGTTCAGGTACGCAGCGCAAGGCAGCACGCGCTTCTTGTCCTTCAGATAGCTCTCGGCCATCGCGATCGCGGACGCCGCCGGCGCATAGAAGGCCGAGCCGGTCTTCAGCAGGTTGACGATCTCGGCGCCGCCGTTGCGGGTGCGGTCGACGATCTCGTCGAGGCGCGCCTGCGAGGTCCAGCCCATCTTGACGAGGTCGGGCAGCGGGATGCCGGCGACGGTGGAGTACTTCACCAGCGGCACCATGGTGTCGCCGTGGCCGCCGAGCACGAAGGCGGTGACGTCCTCGACCGAGACGTTGAACTCATCGGCCAGGAAGTAGCGGAAGCGCGCCGAATCCAGCACGCCGGCCATGCCGACGACCTTCTTGTGCGGCAGGCCGCTCGCCTTCTGCAGCGCCCAGACCATCGCGTCGAGCGGGTTGGTGATGCAGATGACGAAGGCGTCGGGGGCGTATTTCTTGATGCCGGCACCGACCTGCTCCATGACCTTGAGGTTGATGGAGAGGAGGTCGTCGCGGCTCATGCCGGGTTTGCGCGGCACGCCGGCGGTGACGATGCAGACCTTGGCGTTGTCGAGCGCCTCGTAGGAGTTCGCGCCGGAATAGCGCGCGTCAAAACCGTCGACCGGCGAGGACTGCGCGATGTCGAGCGCCTTGCCCTGCGGCACGCCCTCGGCGATGTCGAACATCACCACGTCGCCGAGTTCTTTCAGGCCGATGAGATGAGCCAACGTTCCGCCGATCTGACCGGAGCCAATCAAAGCAATCTTGTCGCGCGCCATGTGAACCTGTCCTTTAGACACGTAAGGAGGGGAAAACTGAGACGGGTGGTTATCCCTTTCGCTTCCCCCGTTCAAGTCGCCCAATGCCCAATTGTCGGGCTTGCCGAGAATTGGGGCGCGTAACGATAACGCTGTCATTCCGGGGCGCCGGCGCCATTGCGCGGGCGAACCCGGAATCTCGAAGTTGTGGCGCAGGATTTTCGGGTTCGCGCTGACGCGCGTCCCGGAAATGACGGTGTTGGGAGATAGGACTTAAGTCTCCACCAGGCCCTTGGTGGAGCCACTGGCGGTGGAATCCTTGCGGCCGTGCGGCTGCGCCAGGTAGGATTCCGAGCTCATCTCGATCAGGCGCGAGGACGTGCGCTTGAACTCGTTGGCCTCGTTGCCTTCGTTCGCCAGGTACAGCGACACCGGATTGGCTTCGGCCGAAGCCATCAGCTTCACAGCATTGTCATAGAGTGTGTCGATCAGCGTGATGAAGCGCTTGGCGGCGTTACGCTCAGCGAACTCCATCACTGGAATATGGTCGACCAGGATGGTGTGATAGTCGTGCGCGAGCCGCAAGTAGTCGGATGCGCCGAGCGGCTTCTCGCAGAGATCTGCGAACGAGAACCGCGCCACGCCGTGCGCCGAGCACGGCACGTGCAGGATGCGGCCCTTGATCGAAATATCGCGCGACTTGCATTTGGCGTGACCGGTCATCTTCGCCCAAGCGCGATCGAGCGCGGCATCGGCGTCGGCATCGGCCGGCACCAGCCACATCTTCACGCCCTGAAGTTTTTCCAGCCGGAAATCGGTGCGCGCATCGAGCCGCAGCACGTCCATGTGATCGTTGATCTGCGCGATGAAGGGAAGGAACAGCGCGCGATTGAGTCCGCCCTTGTAGAGATCGTCGGGCGCGACGTTCGACGTCGCCACCACCACCGTGCCGAGTTCGAACAGTTTCGCGAACAGGCGGCCCAGGATCATCGCATCCGCGATGTCGGTGACGTGGAATTCGTCGAAGCAGAGCAGCCAGCCCTCATCGAAGATCGCGTTCGCCGTCAGCGCGATGACATCGCCGTCGGCGATTTCGCCGCGCGCGATGTTCTGGCGATAGCCGTAGATACGTTCGTGCACCTCGGCCATGAATTCATGGAAATGCGCGCGCTGCTTGTGCGCGACGGAAGAGTGCTGAAAGAACAGGTCCATCAGCATGGTCTTGCCGCGCCCGACCTCGCCGTGGATGTAGAGCCCGCGCGGCGCATCGTCCTTGTCGCCGCCACCGAACAATCGGCCGAGCAGCCCCTGCTTGCGCTGCGGCTTGTAGCTCGCAAGCCGCTGGTCCAGCGCCGCATAGGCCTCCGCGACCTCGGCCTGGGCCGCATCCGGCTCGATCGCGCCGGACGAGACCAGCGCCTGGTATTCGCTTCGGAACGATGAATTGGGGGTGGAGAGCATGGCCCCCTTACCGCCAGAGACCGGCCGAAAATGCAAGCCGAGAATTAGGAAAAGGGGTATGCGGATTTCGTGTCCCGGACGCGCTGCAGCGCGCAAGCGCTGCGCTGCGTCCGAGGCCCGAGAACCAACCTACGCACAGAGATCGTAGGAATCCTCGACGACGTAGGGTCCGCCACCGGTTGATGCGCGCGAGGAGAACAGGACAAAACGTTCGGCCGTGAACACCTTGCTCGGGAAGTAACCGCGCAGCGAGAGATAATCGGCGACGTCCTGGTCCGAGGCATCGTGCAGCCGCGCCAGCGTGACATGCGGAATGAACTTGCGCCCTTCCGGATCGAGGCCGATGCGCTGCATCATCCGCTCGAGCTCGGCCTGCAATTCGATCAAGGGCCGGCTCGGCTCGATGGCGGCGACGACTGCGCGCGGCTTGCGGCCGCCGAAGCTCGTGAGCCCCTGCACCTTCACCTCGAACGGTTTGCGGTTGACGCGAAACAGCAGCGAGGCGATCTCGTTGGCGGAGGCGCCGTCGATATCGCCGATGAAGCGCAAGGTGACGTGATAATTTTCGGGATCGATCCAGCGGGCGCCGGGAAGGCCGCCCCGCAAGTTGGAAAGTGTCTGACCGACCTCGGCCGGAATTTCCAGACCAGTAAACAAGCGTGGCATCGTTGAGCACTCCCGATGCTTGGACATGCGCCTTGAAAAGGCCCATGTCCAAATTAGAGCCGGCGACGAATCACCGGTAACCTGATTCCTATCGCAGTTATGTGACTCTGCGAAGCGTAGCGCGGACCACTCCGGGAAAACCCTGGGTATTAGGGTTAGTATTGCCCGCTTTTCAACGTCGTTGCCCGCTTATCGTGCCAAGGAATGCCTCCACGGCAGGCATCATGTTCTTGACGATGATGTCGACGCCCGCAGCGGTGGGATGAATGCCGTCGGCCTGGTTGAGCTTGGCGTCGGCCGCAACGCCATCGAGGAAGAACGGATAGAGCGGCACGTCGAATTTTTTCGCCAGATCCGGATAAATCGAATTGAAGCGCGCGGCATAGTCGCCGCCGTAGTTCGGCGGCGCCAGCATGCCGCACAGCATCACCGCAACGCCGCGCGCCTTCAGGCGCGCCACGATGTCGCTGAGCGCGGCGCGCGTGACGTCGGGGTCGAGCCCGCGCAGCGCATCGTTGGCGCCGAGCTCGACGATCACGCCCTCGGTTCCCTCCGGCACCGACCAGTCGAGCCGGTCCCGGCCACCGGAAGAGGTGTCGCCGGACACCCCGGCATTGATCATGTCGACGGCTATACCTTTGTCCTGCAAGGCTTTTTGGAGCTTCATGGGAAATGCGTCCTGGCCCTGAAGGCCGAGGCCGGCGCTCAAGGAATCGCCGAGCACGACCAGCTTGACCGGCGGCTTGGCCTGCGCGCCGGCGCCGGCAATCCCTGTCATCAAGGCGACCATCAACACGGCTATGTGCATGAAGAATCCGTAACGCCTCTCGACCGGGTGCGCGGAGTTGCCATATGACCGGACCATGGACAGTCGCATCGAATCCTCTTCGCTGGCCGGCACGACGCCGGACACCATCTCCATTTCCAACGTCAATCTCTCACTGGGCACGGGCGCGGCACGCGTTCACATTCTCAAGGATATCAGCCTTCGGGTCGGCCGTAGTGAAGCTATCGGCCTGATCGGCCCGTCAGGGTCGGGCAAATCCACGCTGCTGATGGTGATGGCGGGGTTGGAGCGTCCTGATAGCGGAGAGGTGGTGGTGAGCGGCACGCCTTTCAATGCCCTCGACGAGGACGCACTCGCCCGCTTCCGCGGCCGCGAGGTCGGCATCGTCTTCCAGTCCTTTCACTTGATCCCGACCATGACGGCGCTGGAGAACGTCGCGGTGCCGCTCGAGCTCGCCGGCAATCCGGATGCGGCCAAGCGCGCCGCGCAAGAGCTGCAATCGGTCGGGCTCGGCGATCGCCTGCATCACTATCCCTCGCAACTCTCGGGCGGCGAGCAGCAGCGTGTCGCGCTCGCCCGTGCGCTGGCGCCGGACCCTGCGATCCTGGTCGCCGACGAGCCCACCGGCAATCTCGACGAAGCGACGGGAAAGCAGATCGTCGATCTCATCTTCGGCAAGCATGCCGAGCGCGGCATGACGCTGGTGCTGGTGACCCATGATTCCTCGCTTGCGCATCGCTGCGACCGCGTGATCCGCCTGCGCTCCGGGCGCATCGATACGCAGTATTCCCAGCCATGAGCGTCGCCACTGAACCGTTCGCGCGACACGGCGCGGCCGCGCTGTCGCTGCGCTATGCGTTGCGCGAACTGCGCGGAGGCCTGCGCGGCTTCTACGTCTTCATCGCCTGCATCGCGCTCGGCGTGATGGCGATTGCCGGTGTCGGCTCGGTCGCGGCCAGCCTCAGCGAGGGCCTGGCGCGTGAAGGCCGCACGCTGCTCGGCGGCGACGCCTCGTTCGTGCTGTTCCAGCGCGAGGCAAAGCCTGAGGAGATCGCTTTCCTGCGTTCGCGCGGCACGGTGTCGATCGCCGCGACGCTGCGCGGCATGGCGCGCGCGGCCGACGGCAAGCTCGCGCTGGTCGAGATGAAGGCGGTCGACGGCAATTACCCGATGCTCGGCCAGTTGACGCTGACGCCGCAATTGCCACTGTCCGATCTTCTCGCGGAGCGCGACGGCGCGTTCGGTGCCGCCGCGGATCCGACGCTGCTGGCGCGGCTTTCCCTCAGGATCGGCGACCGCGTCACCATCGGTAACGCGACCTTCCAGATCCGCAGCGCGGTCGAGGCCGAGCCCGACAAGCTTGCCGGCGGCATCGGCTTCGGCCCCCGTTTCCTGATCAGCGAGGAAGCCTTGCGCGCCACCGGCCTGATCCAGCCGGGCAGCCTGGTGCGCTGGGTCTATCGCGTCAAGCTGCCTGACAGCGCCAACAGCGAGCGCGCGACCGAGGCATTCATCAGCGACGCCCGCAACGCGGCACCGCAGGCCGGCTGGGAGATCCGCAGCCGCTCCAATGCATCGCCTCAGCTCGAGCGCAATATCAGCCGCTTTACCCAGTTCCTGACGCTGGTCGGCCTCGCCGCGCTTTTGGTCGGAGGCGTTGGCGTCGCCAATGCCGTGAAGAGCCATATCGACCGCCGGCTCGAGGTCATCGCGGCGTTCAAGGCCGTCGGCGCCACCGGACGCGACGTGTTCGGCATCTATCTCGCGCAGGTCATCCTGCTCGCCGGGATCGGCTCGGTGATCGGGCTCGCGCTTGGCGCAGCCCTCCCCTTCGCCATCGTCGGCCTGTTCGGAAAGCTGTTACCGCTGCCGGTGATCCCGGCCGTGCATGCCGACGAGCTGGCGCTCTCCTTCATCTATGGCCTGCTCACCGCACTCGCCTTTGGCCTGTGGCCGCTCGGGCGCGTCCATGACGTACCGGTGGCCGCGCTGTTTCGCGACACGATCAGCGCCGAATGGCACCGGCCGCGCTGGCGCTATCTCGCCTTCATGGCCGTGGTGGTCGCGCTACTCGTCGCGGTCGTGATCGGGCTATCGTTCGACAAGCGCATCGCCACGGTGTTCGTGCTCTCGTCCATCGTGGTGTTTGCGGTGCTGCGCGGCATTGCGGGGCTCTTGATGACGATCGCGCGGCGATTGCCGCGCACGCGGCTGCCGATGCTGCGGCTTGCGATCGCCAACATCCACCGTCCCGGCGCGCTGACGCCGTCCGTGGTGCTGTCGCTGGGGCTGGGACTCGCCGTCCTCGTCACCATCACCCAGATCGACGGCAATCTGCGCCGGCAGTTTCTCGCGGCGCTGCCGGACCGGGCGCCATCGTTCTACTTCATCGACATCCCGAGCGTGCAGGCCGAGCAGTTCGACGGCTATCTGCGCCAGATCGCGCCGGGGGCGAAAGTTGAGGACGTGCCGATGCTGCGCGGCCGCATCGTCGCCGCGCGCGGCGTCAAGGCCGAGGACCTGAAGCCCGCGACCGACGCCGAATGGGTGCTGCAAAGCGACCGCGGCCTGACCTATACCAGCGAGCTGCCGAAGGGCTCCAAGGTGGTCGAGGGCGAATGGTGGAGCGCCGATTATTCCGGCCCACCGCTGGTCTCGATGGAGAAGAAAATCGCCGACGGGCTCGGGCTCAAGCTCGGCGACGAAGTCGTCGTCAACGTGCTCGGCCGCGATATCCCGGCGAAAATCAGCAATTTGCGCAACATCGACTGGCAGGGGCTCGGCATCAATTTCGTTCTGGTGTTCTCGCCCAATGCCTTCAAGGGCGCGCCGCATACCCACATCGCGACGCTGACCGAACAGGGCGGCGATGCGGCCGGCGACGGCAAGATCATCAAAGAGGTCGCCGATGCCTATCCGATGGTGACGAGCGTGCGGGTCCGCGAGGTCATGGAGACGGTCGGCTCGGTCGTCACCAATCTCACGCTCGCGATCCGCGGCGCCAGCGCGGTGACGTTGATCTCCGCGATCCTTGTGCTGGGCGGCGCACTCGCCGCCGGCCATCGCCACCGGGTCTATGACGCCGTGATCCTGAAGACGTTGGGCGCCACGCGGCTGCGGCTGCTCGGCGCCTATGCGCTCGAATATCTCCTGATCGGGCTCGCCACCGCCGTGTTCGGCGTCATCGCCGGCAGCATCGCGGCCTGGATGATCGTGACCCGGCTGATGACGCTGAGCTTCGTCTGGCAGGCCGGCAGCGCGGCCGGCGTGGTCGTCTCCGCGCTCGTCGTCACGGTCGGGCTTGGGCTCGCCGGCACGCTGCTGGCGTTGAACCAAAAGCCCGCCACCGTGTTGCGGAATTTGTGACAAATTGAAGCGGGCGGCGGCGCGGCAACCCCAATCTCCCGGATTTTCCGGGTTAACCACGCCCGCGCGTCAGATTGCGCGTCCATGGCGACATTCGGCCGCGCGTGGACGCTTGCAGCAAATGTGTTAGTTTCCCACATGTCGAGTGGGTCCGGATCCCCGATTGTTAGCCAAAATTAATGTCGGCAGGCAAGGGTATCCGGGATAGAATTTTGACGACCCGGGCGGCATCAGCCCTTGTGCCGGCCGGCCAACCAATGGGAATTCGACCATGTCGGACCTAGACCGCAACTACGCTTCTCCTTTCGGCAGGGCCGCCGGGCGTGTCGACGCCGCGACGGTCGATGCCGGCCTGCGCGCATACATGCTGCGCATCTACAATTACATGAGCATCGGCCTGGCCATCACCGGCCTCGCCGCACTCGGTGTCTACATGGCGGCCGTGACCAGCGACCCCTCGGGGGCCGCCGCCAAGATCGGCAGCCAGTTCCTGACGCCGTTCGGCTACGCGATGTTCGTGAGCCCGCTGAAATGGCTGTTCATCCTGGCGCCGCTCGCCATGGTGTTCGTGATCTCGGCCGGCATCAACCGCCTGGCCCCCTCGACCGCCCAGATCCTGTTCTGGGTGTTCTCGGCGCTGATGGGCATCTCGCTGTCCTCGATCTTCCTGGTGTTCACGCACACCTCGATCGTTCGGGTCTTCTTCATCACCGCGGCCACCTTCGGCGCGCTGAGCCTCTACGGCTACACCACCAAGCGTGACATGACCGGGATGGGATCGTTCCTGTTCATGGGCCTGATCGGCATCATCATCGCAAGCCTCGTCAATCTGTTCCTGGCGAGCTCGGCGCTGCAGTTCATCGTGTCGGTGGGCGGCGTGCTGGTGTTCGCTGGCCTCACCGCCTGGGATACCCAGCGGCTGAAGAACGACTACATCTACGGCTACGCCTCGGCCGGCGGTGACATTGCCGAACGCGCGGCGATCACCGGTGCGCTGTCGCTGTATTTGAACTTCATCAACCTGTTCACGCTGCTGCTGCAGCTGCTCGGCCAGCGCGACTAGGTTCTGATCCGAGAGAATGACACGAGCCCCGGCCGCAAGGCCGGGGTTTTTGTTTGTGAGGTTGGCGTTCCCACAAGCACCGTCATTGCGAGGAGCGCAGCGACGAAGCAATCCAGAGTCCCTCCATGGATGCACTTCTGGATTGCTTCGCTGCGCTCGCAATGACTATGTGGAAGCGCCAATGCCTCTTTCCGCCGCCGGACGAAGCTTCTAATCTCGCCCCCATGTCCGCACCTGAAATCAGGCCCACAACCGAGGCCGACCTTCCCGCCATTACCGCCATCTACGAGCACGCCGTGCGCCGCGGCACGGCGACCTTCGAACTCGAACCGCCCGACCTCGCCGAGATGACGCGCCGCTACACGGCGCTGACGGATGGCGGCTACCCCTATTTCGTCGCCGTGCTCGATGGCCGCATTGCCGGCTACGCCTATGCCGGCGCCTACCGGCCGCGGCCGGCCTATCGCTTCACGGTCGAGAACTCGATCTATCTCGAGCCGTCGTTCCATCGCCGCGGCATCGGCTCGGCGCTGTTGCAGCGGCTGATCGTCGAATGCGAGGCGCGCGGCTTCCGCCAGATGATCGCCGTGATCGGCGACTCCGCCAATGCCGGCTCGATCGGCGTGCACACCAGCGCCGGCTTCAACATGATCGGCACGCACCCCAATGTCGGCCTGAAGTTCGGCCGCTGGCTGGATACGGTGATGATGCAGCGCGACCTCGGTGAAGGCGGGCGCACGGTGCCGACGGATAGATAGCCGTCGTAGCAAGCATTCAACGCCGAGGGGCTTCAGCTGTCGTAGGGTGGGCAAAGCGGAAGCGTGCCCACCACTTCTATTTCAATCCCGGAAAGATGGTGGGCACGGCGCGGTGCGCCTTTGCCCACCCTACGGCACCGTTTGTGCGGCTACACCACCGCCAGCTTCCGATCGATCACCAGCAGCACGCGCTCGAGCTCATGGCCGCGGCGCAGGATCAGGCCGGTCGCCGAGATCACGCTGTACATGCCCTGCTTGCGCGCGAGCCGCGGATCTTTCTCGATACGGTAAAGCGGCACTTCGGAGGCGCGGCGATAGACCGAGAATACGGCGCGGTCTTTCAGGAAGTCGATGGCATAGTCCCGCCACTCGCCGTCGGCGACCATGCGGCCATAGAGGTTGAGGATGCGATGCAATTCGAGCCGGTTGAACGTCACCCGGCTCGGTTGGGAACTCGCAGCGGCGCTACGCGCCACTGCGCGCTGCTCGCTCGGATCGGTATCCTCCGACATCAGACCCATGGGCAGCGCCTCCTGTCGCGTTGACGCATGACCGGCGGTCGCGAAACCGTTCCCGTCCGCGGATCATGACAGTTGCATGATTGCGCCAACCGCTGTCGGCCGCAAGGGGCGCCCCAACCGCCCGGCTGCACATCGCACCGCAAACACACCTCCTGGCTGTGGAACTCCCTCGCGACATACCGTCACGGGATCGTTAGCAGGAATCATAGTCTCGCCGCTTTTCCGCCTAGCGCCTGCCGCCCTGCACTGCGAAAAGATTCGTGTGCGTTGGCCCGGTCCTTTCGGTTCCGGATTCCTCAGCCCCCAGCCCCCCGGGGTCGTCGGGATCGGGCCTGTTCGCACGAAGGAGGACCAACGCGAGTTGGTCCTTTTTTGTTGTGTGGGGGCATTTCTGCCGACGCACTTTCTCTCCTCGCCAAAGATTTTCTCCCCTCATCCTGAGGAGCTTACGCAGCAAGCGTCTCGAAGGATCGAGGCCGAGTTGCCTCAGCGTGGGCCTACATGGTTCGAGACGGCGCTACGCGCCTCCTCACCATGAGGATCAAGAGCGGATACGTGGTAGGGACGAGAGACTTTAGTCAGCAATCAATGCAGCGACGTGTACGCC
>NZ_JBBIAM010000050.1:0-62204 GCF_054185185.1 Bradyrhizobium sp. UFLA05-153 | reverse complement strand
GAACTGATCGTCAGCAGGAAATAGCCGAGGAACGAGAGAAATATGCCGACGCAGAACACCCGCAGGGACTGTTGACCGCATTTGATCAACGGATCGCAAATTGGGCTCTTCAGCCCCTTCCAATCCATTGGCATGAATCGGATCACGAGCAATGCGATCACGATGAAATGCAGGACCCGGTAAGGCGCAAGATTTGTCTTGTCGTTCGGATTGACGGCATCAAACAGCCAGTCTGGAACGATCTGCCTGACGCTTCCGAAGGAAGCCGCCAGCGTCAGGATGAGAGCAAAAACCAGATAGATCGCGAGCTGACGCGAGCCAAGAACCGGCTACGGTTGGCGGGCTCTAATGCTTTCTTTTAAGACACCCGAAAACGGCTCATTCCTGATCCATGCCGAAGTCAAATGTCTCTGCGGGTGCTCCCTTACGAACGGTACCAAATTGATCGAGCGATAGCGTCAACGCGATGGATGAGGAGTTCAGGTCCGCAAGTTCGAGCTTCAACTGCTTCCCGGAGTCTAGCTTCGCGATGAGATCAGGGTTCACGGGCGCGGCCGCAATGCAGATGTTGGTCAGACACCAATTGAAGGGAATCTGAGTCGAGAGCCCCTGATCCACGCTGACTTTGACGCCCATTTGGAGGTTCGCCCCTTGTGGAACGAAAAGTTGCAAGCGAGCAGCGCCGTCCGCGCGCCGGATCAGATCGACTCTGGTCACGACCTGACCAAGATCGTCGGTACCGGTCGATGTCGTACGGCAGATCGCAGTCCCATCACTGGAATTGAAACAGAGCTTTCTCCAAGCCGAGTATTGAATCGTTTGAGGTAGGCGCACTCTCGGAGCTTTTGCCTGTAACTCCGCACCAGAACGGGTGCTGCCCATTTGTTGCTGCGCGCTGCTCGTTGCTGAATGCTTCTCAAGAAATTGGCTTACCAGCGGAGACCAGATGGGTACTGCGTCGGGGGAATCGATCATGAAATGGCCGTCGCCTCCGAATGCTGGCAGCATGTGATATTCGGCGTTTCCTCCCGCCGCCACGAAGGCGTCATGCATCCGCTTCGTCAGCTCTGGCCCGAAATAGGTGTCGTTCTCTGTGTATAGCCATAGCATCGGTACTCGTGCCGAACGACCAAACTCGCTTGTAGCTGCGACGAGTTTATCGGGAGCACAGTTGTTGTTCGGTTTGCCATCTACTCTGCCTCCACGTCCTGCCGCAAAGGTAATGACGGCTTGAACTGACGATGGGTTCCGACTCGCAAGAGCAATCGATCCCCATCCACCGCCGGACTGACCAACCACGACGACCTTGCCGGGCTGAATCGCCTTCTTCTTGCTCATGTAATCGATGACCCACTCGTTCATGGTGGCGATGGCAAGTCCAGGGCCTTTGAAGTTCGGGTTGTTGCAGGTACCGATGTGCGCAAAGACCGCTCCATAGAGCCCCTGATCTTTGTCATCCAGGCTACTGGCGCCGTATCTCACCGGTGATATGACAAAATAACCGCGGCTCGCGAACCACCGCGCTGCCGCGCGGTACTCGATGGTCGGGAACATCGTCCGTTCCTGGAGGCCGAGCGCAATTCCGTGATTCATGATCACAAGAGGAAATGGACCATCGCCGATCGGCCGTACCACGAAGGCAAGCATAGGAAGTGGGAAGGGGAGCGCCCAGATTTCCTCTTGGATTGTTGGCGCTGCTGCAACATCTTCCGCGACGGCCGAGGAATAAAGAGCCGGTAGAGATGCCAGCAAGGTCAGAGCAATCAGAAGGCGCTTCAGCATCTTCGTACTCCGTTCTCAAAAGATCAATTGCCGCAAGGAGCAGAAGCATCGTGCGCAGGAAACGTATCGGCGTTTCATCGCTCAATTGGTCATTTCGAGGCTAAGTAGCCGTGCCTTGAGCCCTTTGACATAGATCAAGCCCAAACGTTCGGCGGGGCCACAGCAGGGCTACCAGACTTCTGCCGTTGGCCCATCAGAGAAATGGCTCCGCGCCTCGTCGAGTTCGGACAACACGCCGCGAGGCCGGAGTACCGCCGGCCCGACTCCAAAGCATGCATTTGTCCCCGGAGTTTATGCTACTCTCGGGCGGTCGGAAGATGGTGCCATCTTCGCCGACACGTGAAATCCCGTTCAACCTCGTCGACGACTTGGGTGGGAAAATGCATCACGTTCAAGAGAGGCTCCTCGAAAGCAGGATGACCGAAATCGAGCAGGCCCGGTCTTGGAGCCCGCGCGTCATCTCCAAATTCGAAAGCTTGATCCGGGGTGGCGACGACCTCTCGCTTTATCGCGTCAATCCGCTTTCCTTTGCGCGCGACCGCGCCATCAGCGAAGCAGAGAGCATCGACCTGTTTCTTCATGCCGCGCGGAGCGGTCTGTTCGACATGAGCTGGGACGTCGTGTGTCCCCAGTCCGGCATGGTGCTCGACAGTTTCGGCGCCTTGCGAACCCTGAAAACCCACTATGTTTGCGGTCTGTGCGATGTCAGCGGCGATACAGACCTCGATGACTTCATCGAAGTGACTTTCACGGTCTCCCCGCAGCTCCGAAGGCTTCCCTTCCACGATCTGGCGTCGCTTTCGGTCGAAGATTTTCACTGGAAGGCCCGCTTTCTCACCGATGGGCGCTTGCCGGGTCAGCCGATCCGCTTTCTTGACGTTCTGCGCGGTCTCGTTCGCGGCATGTCGTTCCTGCCTCCCGGCTCCACCACGTCGCTCATGGTCGAACTCGGCCCCGGCGCACTCGCCGGGGTCAATGTGCAGACGCAGGCCAGCTTCGCGGTGAGTGTGGTCGGCGAGCCCGCATCGGCTCCGGCGCGCTTGTCAATCAAGTATGATGGACGCCGTTTTTCTCCGCTCGCATCCGCCGTGCCGCCCGGGCCGGTGGTCGTTGAAGTGGAGAATTGCTCTGCCACACGCGGCTCCTTGCTTCTGATCAACTGGCCGCCCAAGATCCTGGCGCAGACGGTCAAGCCCGCCCTCGACTTCGATCCCTATCTGTCGGGCGGCATGCTGCTCGCCCGACAGACTTTCCGACGACTGTTCCGGTCGGAGCGCGTCGATGAAAAGGAAGGCCTTGGCATCAGGCAGGTGACCTTGCTGTTCACGGACCTGAAGGGATCGACCGCCATGTACGAACGGCTTGGCGACCTCAATGCCTATGCGCTGGTGCGCGAACATTTTGCCCTGCTGGGCTCAACCGTGCAGGAACACTCGGGCGCCATCGTCAAGACGATCGGCGACGCCGTGATGGCCGTGTTCTCCCGTCCTGCCGATGCCGTCTCGGCTGCGCTGCACATTCTGGCGGATATAGAGCGCTACAATGCCGAGCACGGCGATCCCAGCATCATCCTGAAGATCGGAGCCCATTGCGGCCCCTCGATCGCGGTCACCTTGAACGAAAACCTCGACTATTTCGGGCAGACCGTGAATGTTGCGGCGCGCGTACAGGCACTGGCCGATGCCGGAGAGATTTGCCTTTCGGAAGCGCTCTATTCGGCACCAGGGGTAAGTCAAGTTCTCGCCGGTCACAACGTTGTCGCGTTCGACGCACCGCTTCGGGGAGTCGAGGGAGCGGCGTGCGTCTATCGCGTGACGGACATGTAGACCGTGGCCGCCCTGCTCAGTCATTGCGAGTGCAGCGAAGCAATCCAGACTGTCACCGCGGAAAGATTCTTTCGCCGGCTAGGGAACGGCAGACCTTATTGTCGTTTGGTCAGTACCCGAGCCTTCCGCGCAATTCCCCAAGCGCGAACTTTGGCTACTGCGATGCACGCGTTGAATAGCCACCGCGCCGCGCGTTGCTGCTTGATCTAAGTCAAGATCGGGCGGCGGCTAAGCGAAAATGCTCGGTGTGATAGTATGAAAAGAGGAACGATGTCCGGCGAGAGCAACCAGTCACTCCGTATCGCCGTTCTCGGAGCCGGTGCAATGGGATCGTTGTTCGGGGGCAGTCTCTTCGAGGGCGGAGCAAATGTTACCCTATTCGACCTCGACGTCGCTCATGTCGAATCGATCCGCAAGAACGGCCTCAACCTCAAGACGGACGCAGGCGAACGCCGCATTCACGTCCCGGTTCTATTTCCCTCGGAGGTGAATGGGGTCTACGACCTCGTCATCGTCTTCACGAAGGCGATGCACACGAGACAGGCACTAACCGCCATACGTAGCGCGATCGGCCCAAACACGGCGTTATTGAGCCTGCAAAACGGACTCGATAACAAGCTTGTTCTCACGGAGTTCGCCGATCCCAAAAATGTGCTGATCGGCATCACAACTTACCCCGCCGATCTCAAGGGGCCGGGCCGCGTCGAATCTCATGGTCGCGGCGTTGCCCGGCTTGCGGCGGCAGGCGAACCAGCCTCGCCGACACTGGACCTCCTACCCGACCTGTTCGCGCGCAGCGGGCTCGATGCAGTAATCGATCCACATGCCGAAGCGGCGATTTGGGAAAAAGTGGCGTTCAACGCCGCATTGAACGGCCTTTGCGCAATCACCGGCTCAGCGGTGGGGCAAATCGGCGCTCACCCGGAAACGCGGGCGTTGGCTTTTCAGATTGTCTCGGAGGTCTGTACCACGGCGATCGCCTGCGGCTTTGCTGTTGAGCGGCAGCATGTGGAGGAGATGTTGGCCGATGCGCTGGCACACCACATCCATCATAAGCCTTCCATGCTTCAAGATGTGATTGCAGGTAGACCCACCGAGATCGAGGCGATATGTGGCGCGGTGGTCCGCCGCGCAGACGAGCGGGGCGTAGCAGCCCCGGTTACTCGTACGATCCTGGCGCTCGTACGGCATATCGACTGGCGTGCAGCCACTGCGCGAAGATCGGCCGACCAACTCAGGCGTGATCCTACAGAAGTCTAGATTATTAGCGCAGCGCTGAATTCCTCGATTCGGCCCCTCACGACAGCTTGCGCTTGCTGCGCAGGCGGATGTGCTCATCGGCCTCTAGCTGGGTCATGCCGAGGAGATAATGCAGCACGTCGAGCTTGTGGCGTTCGGCGATCTGGCGCAGGTGAACCACCTGCTCGGCGATGAACGCGACAGCCTCGTCCGCCCCGCCCTCACCCGGTTCCTCGCTCCTCGAACGCTTTGCTCCGGCCGAGACGGCCTGCGTCCGCTTCCTCGCTGGTTTTGTCACCAGACCCCATCCGAATCCTTAGCCATCTCCGATTCTACGCCGCCCCGCGCCACAACTCCAAGGCGGTATTTTACAACTTATCCGATATGAAACTTTGCTCATTTTCGACCCGTTCAACAGCCCTCGATTTGACAGGGACGGCCTCACCACCCATGTTCGGGTCGAAACGGCCGACCCGAGTCCCTTCGAATTTGGCCTAAATTTCTCCCGTAAGTTACTGGAACTACATGAATATCGTCATTGTGGAGTCGCCGGCGAAAGCCAAGACGATCAACAAATATCTGGGCTCGTCCTACGAGGTTCTGGCCTCGTTCGGCCATGTCCGCGACTTGCCGGCGAAGAACGGATCGGTCGATCCGGAGGAAAATTTCAAGATGATCTGGGAGGTCGACCCCAAGGCGGCCGGCCGGCTCAATGACATTGCCAAGTCCCTGAAGGGCGCCGAGCGCCTGATTCTAGCCACCGACCCCGATCGCGAGGGCGAGGCGATCTCCTGGCACGTACTTGAGGTGCTGAAAGAGAAGCGCGCGCTGAAGGACCAGAAGATCGAGCGCGTGGTGTTCAACGCCATCACCAAGCAGGCGGTCTCGGAGGCCATGAAGCATCCGCGCCAGATCGACGGTGCGCTGGTCGACGCCTACATGGCGCGCCGCGCGCTGGACTATCTGGTCGGCTTCACCCTCTCCCCCGTGCTGTGGCGAAAGCTGCCGGGCGCCCGCTCGGCCGGCCGCGTGCAGTCGGTGGCGCTGCGCCTCGTCTGCGACCGCGAGCTCGAGATCGAGAAGTTCGTCGCCCGCGAATACTGGTCGCTGATCGCGACCCTGCTGACGCCGCGCGGCGACGCCTTCGAGGCCCGTCTGGTCGGCGCCGACGGCAAGAAGATCCAGCGGCTCGACATCGGCACCGGCGCGGAAGCGGAAGACTTCAAGAAGGCGCTGGAACTGGCCACCTACGCGGTCACTGCGGTCGATGCCAAGCCGGCCCGACGCAATCCGCAGGCGCCCTTCACGACCTCCACCCTCCAGCAGGAAGCCAGCCGCAAATACGGCTTTGCGCCCGCGCACACGATGCGGATCGCGCAACGGCTCTACGAGGGCATCGACATCGGTGGCGAGACCACCGGACTCATTACTTATATGCGTACCGACGGTGTGCAGATCGCGGGCGAAGCGATCACCCAGGCGCGCAAGGTGATCGGCGAGGACTACGGCAACGCCTACGTGCCGGACAGCCCCCGTCAGTACCAGACCAAGGCCAAGAACGCGCAGGAAGCGCACGAAGCGATCCGCCCGACCGACCTCTCCCGCCGCCCCGCCAGCATGGCCCGCAAGCTCGATGCCGATCAGGCCAAGCTCTACGAGCTGATCTGGAAGCGCACCATCGCAAGCCAGATGGAAGCGGCCGAGCTCGAGCGCACCACCGTCGACATCACGGCGAAGGCAGGCTCCCGCACGCTGGAGCTGCGCGCCACCGGCCAGGTCATCAAGTTCGACGGTTTCCTGGCGCTCTACCAGGAAGGCCGCGACGACGAGGAGGACGAGGACTCCCGCCGCCTGCCCGCGATGAGCGAGGGCGAAGCCGTCAAGCGGCAGTCGCTCTCCGTCACGCAGCATTTCACCGAGCCGCCGCCGCGCTTCTCGGAGGCCTCGCTGGTCAAGCGCATGGAAGAGCTCGGCATCGGCCGGCCCTCGACCTATGCCTCGATCCTCCAGGTCCTGAAGGACCGCGGCTACGTCAAGCTCGAGAAGAAGCGCCTGCACGGCGAGGACAAGGGCCGCGTCGTGGTCGCGTTCCTGGAGAGCTTCTTCAGCCGCTACGTCGAATACGATTTCACCGCCGGTCTGGAGGAGCAGCTCGACCGCATCTCCAACAACGAGATCTCCTGGCAGCAGGTGCTGAAGGATTTTTGGCGCGACTTCATCGGCGCCGTCGACGAGATCAAGGATCTGCGCGTCGCGCAGGTGCTCGATGTGCTCGACGAGATGCTCGGGCCGCACATCTACCCCGCCCGCGCCGATGGCGGCGACGTCAGGCAATGCCCGAGCTGCGGCAGCGGCAGGCTCAACCTGAAGGCCGGCAAGTTCGGCGCCTTCGTCGGCTGCTCGAACTATCCGGAGTGCCGCTACACCCGCCAGCTCGCCGCGGACGGTGAAGCCAGCGCCGACCGCTCGCTCGGCCAGGATCCCGACACCGGCTTCGAGGTCTGGGTCAAGGCCGGCCGCTTCGGGCCCTACATCCAGCTCGGCGAGCAGAAGGACTATGCGGAAGGCGAGAAGCCGAAGCGCGCCGGCATCCCGAAGGGCACCTCGCCCGGTGATGTCGAGCTCGAGCTTGCGCTGAAACTGCTGTCGCTGCCGCGCGAGATCGGCAAGCATCCGGAGACCGGTCAGCCGATCACCGCAGGCCTCGGCCGCTTCGGGCCGTTCGTGAAGCACGAAAAGACGTACGCCAGCCTTGAAGCCGGCGACGAGGTGTTCGACATCGGTCTCAATCGCGCGGTGACGCTGATCGCGGAGAAGGTCGCCAAGGGCCCGAGCCGCCGCTTCGGCGCCGATCCCGGCAAGGCGATCGGCGATCATCCGACGCTCGGCACCGTCACCGTGAAGAGCGGCCGTTACGGCGCCTATGTCACGGCAGGTGGCGTCAACGCCACGATCCCCGCCGAGTTCGAGAAGGACGCGATCACCCTGCCCCAGGCGATCGCGCTGATCGACGAGCGCGCAGCCAAAGGTGGTGGAAAGAGCGGCGGCAAGGCCAAAGCAAAGAAGGCGAAGGCGACCAAGACCACGGCAAAGACCGCCGAGGGCGAGGACGCGCCCAAGCCAGCAAAGAAACCGGCCGCAAAAAAAACCGCGGCCAAGACGAAATCTGAATCAACCAGCAAGGCACGCGCAGCCGTGTCGTCGACCGCCAAGACGTCGCCGACCAAGGGATCTGCCGCTGCCAAGGCACCGGCCAAGAAGAGTGCCGGCAAGAATTAGAGGTTAAGTGAAACGTAAGAATGACCATGGCTTTCCTGATCGGAACGCCATCGTCGCCTTCATCAAGGCAAATCCAGGAAAGGTCGGCACTCGCGAAATAGCGCGCGAGTTCGGCCTGAAGAACGCCGATCGCGTCGAGCTCAAGCGCATGCTGCGCGATCTCGCCGACGACGGAATCATCAAGAAAAAGCGCCACAAGGTTTCAGAGCCGGACAGCCTGCCGCCGACGCTGCTCGCCGACATCACCGGCCGCGACAGCGATGGCGAGCTGATCGCCTCCCCCGCCGAATGGGACGAGGTCGAGCGCGGCGAACCGCCGAAGATCCTCATCGAGATGCCGCGCCGGCCGAAGCCGGGCGCCGCGGCCGGCGTCGGCGACCGCGCCTTGCTTCGCATCGAGCGCTCCGACGAGACCGAAGGTCCCGCCTGGCGGGGCCGCATCATCAAGGTCATCGACAAGGCCAAGAGCCGCATTCTCGGCGTCTTCCGCAGCCTGCCCGAGGGCGGCGGACGGCTCGTGCCGGTCGACAAGAAGTTCGCCGACCGTGAACTCAACATTGCGAAGACCGAGACGCAAGGCGCAGAGGATGGCGACCTCGTCAGCGTCGACATCGTGCGCTCGCGCGGCTTTGGCCTGGCCTCGGGCCGGGTGAAAGAGAAGCTCGGCTCGGTCAAGTCCGAGAAGGCGATCAGCCTGATCGCGATCTACGCCCACGATATCCCCCTGCAATTCTCTCCCGCCGCGGAGCGCGAGGCGGAAGCGGCGGAGCCGGCAAACCTGAAGGGCCGCGAGGACTGGCGCGACGTCCCGCTCGTCACCATCGATCCGCCTGACGCCAAGGATCATGACGACGCGGTGCACGCGGAGGCCGATCCCGATCCCAACAACAAGGGCGGCTTCATCGTCAATGTCGCGATCGCGGATGTGAGCTTCTACGTCCGCCCCAGCACTGCGCTCGACCGCGATGCGATCGACCGCGGCAACTCGGTCTATTTCCCGGACCGCGTCGTGCCGATGCTGCCGGAGCGGATCTCCAACAATCTGTGCTCGCTGGTACCGGGCGAGCCGCGCGGCGCCCTCGCCGTGCGGATGGTGATCGGCCCCGACGGCCGCAAGCGCTCGCACTCGTTCCATCGCATCCTGATGCGTTCGGCGGCAAAGCTGCACTATGCGCAGGCGCAGGCCGCGATCGACGGCCGGCCGGATGACACCACCGGCCCCCTGCTCGATCCGATCCTCAAACCGCTCTATGCCGCCTACGCCTGCGTCAAGCGCGCCCGCGACGAGCGCGATCCGCTCAATCTGGATTTGCCCGAGCGCAAGATCCTGTTGAAGAGCGACGGCACGGTCGATCGCGTTGTCGTGCCTGAAAGGTTGGACGCGCACCGGCTGATCGAGGAGTTCATGATCCTCGCCAACGTCGCGGCAGCAGAGATGCTGGAGAAGAAGTCGCTGCCGCTGATCTACCGCGTGCACGACGAGCCGACGCTGGAAAAGGTCCACGCGCTTCAGGAGTTTCTGGAGACGCTCGACGTTCCCTTTGCCAAGAGCGGCCCGCTGCGCCCGACCCTGTTCAACCGCGTGCTGGCCCAGCTCGAAGGTCACGACTACTACCCGCTGGTCAGCGAGGTGGTGCTGCGCGCACAGGCGCAAGCCGAGTACTCAGCCGAAAATTATGGGCACTTCGGCCTCAACCTGCGCCGCTACGCGCATTTCACTTCGCCGATCCGCCGCTACGCGGACCTCGTGGTGCACCGCGCGCTGGTTCGCGCGCTGGGCCTGGGCGAAGGCGCGCTGCCCGACAGCGAGACCCCGGAAACCTTAAGCGAAGTCGCCGCGCATATTTCGGTCACCGAACGGCGCGCGATGAAGGCCGAGCGCGAGACCGTCGACCGGCTCATTGCGCATCATCTCGCCGATCGCATCGGCGCGACGTTCCAGGGCCGCGTCTCCGGCGTCACGCGCGCCGGCCTGTTCGTCAAGCTCGACGACACCGGCGCCGACGGGCTGATCCCGATCCGATCCCTCGGCACGGAATATTTCAACTATGACGAGGGCCGCCACGCCCTCGTCGGCTCGCGCAGCGGTGCCATGCACCAGCTGGGTGATGTCGTCGACGTCCGTCTGGTAGAAGCTGCTCCCATTGCCGGCGCGCTGCGCTTCGAGCTGTTGTCGGCGGGCGAGCGCGCGCCGCGCGGCCGCAGGGACTTTCGTCCGCAGCGCAAATCGGCGAAGGCGCGCCCCGGACGCAGTCCGGAGAAGAAGCGCAAGCCAGAGAGGCAGACCGGCAAGGGAAAGAAGGGCAAGGGCGCGAAAGGCAAGGGAAAGAACAAGGCATGGAAGCGATGAGCACGGCGCCGAAGATCTGGACGCGCGAGACCGGCCTCGTCGAGAAGCGCGACGTCTGGGATGCGATGAAGCGCGGCTTTCGCGGTCGCTGCCCGCGTTGTGGCCAGGGCAAGCTGTTCCGCGCGTTCCTGAAAACTGCCGACAACTGCTCGGCCTGCGGGCTCGACTTCACGCCGCATCGCGCCGACGACCTGCCCGCCTATCTCGTGATCGTCATCGTCGGCCACATCGTGGTGCCGACGATCCTCTGGATCGAGACCAACTACACCACGCCGGCCTGGATCAGCTTTGCCGCCTATCTGCCCTTCACCTTCGTCGCATCACTCGCGTTGCTGCAACCGGTCAAGGGCGCCGTGGTCGGCCTGCAATGGGCCCTGCGCATGCACGGCTTTGACGACAATCCGCCGGATGGTATTCCGCCGGTCTAAACAACAATGAAGAAGAGAATTTGGGGTTGGAGATGACGGACGTGGCGCAAGCGGCACCGGAAAAAGTCCACGAAGAAAAGGAAGCCGACCACCATCCTTATTTTCGACCAAAGGATGCTGCCACCCTGATCCTCGTTGATCGCAGCGGCTCTGTTCCAAAAGTGCTGGTCGGCAAGCGCCACGACAAGGTGGTGTTCATGCCGGGCAAGTTCGTCTTCCCCGGCGGCCGCGTCGACAAGGACGATTATCGCGTGCCCTGCGCGGCGCCGATCACGCCTGAGCTTCAGGCCAATCTGTTCAAGGGCAGCCCGAAGACGGAAGCCTCGCGTGCAAAATCGCTTGCGATCGCCGCGATCCGCGAGGCCTGCGAGGAAACCGGTCTCTGCCTCGGGCGTCAGCACGAGGGCAAGGCGCCGAAGCTTGCCGGCCCCTGGAAGCCGTTTGCGGATGCGGGACTGTTGCCTGATCCCTCCGGCCTGTTCCTGATCGCGCGCGCGATCACACCGCCCGGTCGCGTCAAGCGTTTCGACACGCGCTTCTTCACCGCGGATGCCTCCGCCATCACCCATCGCGTCGAGGGCGTCGTGCATGCCGATGCCGAGCTGGTCGAGCTGGTCTGGGTCGAGCTCGGCTCACAGCCGCTCGCCGACCTGCATCCGATGACGCGGAACGTGCTCAACGAGCTGGACAGGCGGCTCGCCACCGGCCCGCTCCGCCATGACGCGCCGGTGCCGTTCTTCCATTTCTACGGCGGCAAGATGCAGAAGGATATCTTGAGCTGACCTATTCTTGCGGATCTCTGAGATCCGTATCATCTGGCTCGGTGCCGACGTAGTCGCGCGCGGGGAGCTTGAGGGCTCGGCCGAGCTCGTTCGCAAGCTTGTTCGCCTCGTCGCGCGACGTGAAGCTCGACAGCGTGATCGGCGTGGTGTCCCTGTTGCCGCAGAGATTGACGTCGTACATCGTCAGCTCCGCATCGCAGTCATCGGTGATGCTGATCAGGTTATAGTCGGCCAGATTGCGCAATGAGCGGAAATTCAGCGGACCAAACTGCCTGGTGATGATGACCTGGCGCAGCTTATCGTTCAGAATGATGAAATAGCGGTATGTCAGCAGGATGAGGCCGGGAATGCCGACCGCAACGCCGAGACCCGTAAACACCAGCACAGGCACCCAGTCATCCGCCAGCCGTCCGAAGCCGAACAGGTCCTGTCGCAGCCCCAGAGCGACGTTCCACAGCAGGTAGCCACTCGCCGCAAGCAGTGGCAGCGACAGCAGCCGGCCAATCCAGGGCATCGGCCGATCGATGCGGATTGTGCCGTCCAATATGGTTGCGCCGGCCATAGGCATTGGTTCTCGTCTCGCGGAAACAAGACTTTGTCGGCCGGGACGGCTGACAGGTTCGAGGGCAATGGCTCTCCACCCTCGTCATTCCGGGGCGCCGCATAGCGGCGAGCCCGGAATCCATAACCACGATCGGGAGTATGGATTCCGGGCTCGCGCCAAGGGGCGCGCCCCGGAATGACGGCCATGCTGAGTATGGAGCGAAAAACAAAAAATTGTTCTGCGCGTGGCTGATGGCACATGCGGACGCGGCACCTATGTCATGTCGAGCGACACCCAGCATGGACACGGGCGATGGCACAGCGGCAACTCAAGCTCGGCGCGTTCATGCGCCCGATCTCAATCCACACCGGCGCCTGGCGCTATCCCGGCGCCTGGCCCGACGCCAATTTCAATTTCGGCCACATCAAGCAGCTGATCAGGAAGCTCGAGGCGGGCAAGTTCGACGCTTTCTTCATGGCCGATCACCTCGCCGTGCTGAACATGCCGATCAATGCCTTGAAGCGTAGCCACACCGTGACGTCGTTCGAGCCGTTCACGCTTCTGTCGGCGCTCGCCGCCGTGACCGAGCGCATCGGCCTGATCGCGACGGGCTCGACCACCTTTGATGAGCCCTATCATGTCGCGCGTCGTTTTGCCTCGCTCGACCATCTCAGCGGCGGCCGCGCGGGCTGGAACATCGTCACCACCTCGAATCCGGACGCGGCGCTGAATTTCGGTCTCGACGATCACATGGAGCACGCCGAGCGCTACAAGCGCGCCCGCGAATTCTATGATGTCGTCACCGGCCTCTGGGATTCCTTCGCCGACGACGCCTTCGTGCGCGACGTCGAACAGGGTCTGTTCTTCGAGCCGTCAAAGATGCACGTGCTCGACCACCAAGGCAAATATCTGAAGGTACGTGGTCCCCTGAACATCGCCCGCCCCGTCCAGGGCTGGCCGGTGATCGTGCAGGCCGGAGCGTCCGAGGACGGCAAGCAGCTCGCGGCGGAGACCGCGGAAGCCGTGTTCACCGGCGGCGGCAGCCTTGCCGACGGGCAGAAGCTCTATGCCGACATCAAGGGCCGCATGGAGAAGATCGGCCGCGATCCCGAGCATCTGAAGATCTTGCCGGGCGCTTTCGTGGTGGTCGGCGATAGCGTCGATGAAGCCAAGGAGAAGCGCGCCCTGCTCGACAGCCGCGTGCATTACGACAGCGCCATCGCCTCGCTCTCGGTCATCCTAGGCACGGACGCGAGCGGCTTCGACCCGGACGGGCCGCTGCCGCCGATCCCCGAGACCAACGCCAGCAAGAGCGGCCGGCAGCGGATGGTCGATCTCGCGGCGCGCGACAAGCTCACGGTGCGCCAGCTCGCCCAGCGCGTCGGCGGCTATGGCGGGCTGTCCTTCGTCGGCACGGCGAAAACCATCGCCGACCAGATGGAGGAATGGCTCCTCAGTCGCAGCTCTGACGGATTCAACATCATGTTCCCGTTCCTGCCGGCGGGCCTCGACGATTTCGTCGACAAGGTCGTCCCGGAACTGCAACGGCGCGGGATTTTCCGGAAAGAGTACGAAGGGGCCACTTTGAGGGAGAATCTGGGGCTGCCGCGGCCGAAAAACCGGTTCTTCGAGGGTTAATCGGGCCGATTTGAGCGAGTTTCTGGCCGCAAAACCTTGACTTTGGGCGGTTTGTGGCTAGGTTGCCGGCCAACGCGGGCCGTTTGGCCGGCTCCTCAAATCCCATTCCATTCGAGGTTTCTGAACATGGCCAAAGCGGTCACCATCAAGGTCAAGCTCGTGTCCTCGGCTGACACCGGCTTCTACTACGTCGCCAAGAAGAATTCGCGCACGATGACCGAGAAGCTGGTCAAGAAGAAGTACGACCCGGTCGCGCGCAAGCACGTCGAATTCAAGGAAGCCAAGATCAAGTAAGATCGCGGAACGCTGAAGCGACTTCGGCGGGGTCCCTTGCGGGCCCCGTTTTTATTTGCGGCCGTTTTTATTTGCGGCCGTTGGTCGTAGCCTTGGCGTCCATGAGCGCAACCATGGACGAAGGAAACGTTGGTGGCTACTCGGTCGCCTATGGCCGCGACGACACCTATTTCCCCGTCTACGTGACGGCGGCGCTGGCTGCGATCTTCTGCGCCGCCGCCCTCCTCACCGGCGCGCTCTACTGGCTCCTGCTCGCAGCGCTTGCAGCCGGCTTCACCTACTACAACATTCCGCTGCTCGAGACCGGCCGTCCCACCATCGGCGCCAATCAATACGGCATCTTCATCCAGGCCTTCGGCCTGATCCGGTGGCGCGCCATCGAGCGTATCGATCTCGTCGAGATCGCCGAACGCGCGATGACCGTGCACGAGCTGCAAATCGTCCTCAACGCGCCGCTCACCAGCGCGCTGGTCGCCGACTGGCGCAAGCAGCCGTCCTGGCGTTGGCTGATGCGCCTGCCCTGGCGGATGAGCCATACCAACATGGTGCGAATCAATGTCGAGCCGTTCGACCAGCCTCCCGACATGATCCATCGCACGTTCCTGAGGATGTGGCGCTACTACCGTAGCTAGCGTGTACCCATAAATCCGTGATGTCCGCTTTCGGTGGTAAAAATGCGAAGAACCCAGTGTGAGCAAATCTGGTCCGCTGTAACCCACTGACCGGACCTCGACGAGGCGTGCGGACACGTTGCTGATGGGCCAATGGGCGACCTCAACCTATTCAATCACCTCGTCGGCGCGGGCGAGCAATGAGGCAGGAATTTCGAGGCCAAGCGCCTTTGCAGTCTTGAGGTTTATGAACAGATCAAACTTGGTGGGCTGTTCGACGGGCGGGTCGGCTGGCTTGGCACCCTTAAGGATTTTGTCCACGTAGGTAGCGCAGCGCCGGTTGAAATCATTGATGTCTGCTCCATAAGACATCAGTCCCCCGAGTTGCACAAACTCTTTACCCATAGCCATTATGGGGAGCCGATGCTCTGTTGCGAGATCAACAACGCGTCTTCGTTCGGTGTAGAGCATCGGACTCGGAAACACGAGAAGAGCCTCGGCGTGCTCTCCGGCAATTGAGGAAAATGCCCGAGGAAACTCGTCGGGGCCGTGCACAGCGACACGTCGCAGCTGTACTCCGAGGGTCCGTGCCGCCTCCTCTGCTTCCTTCATCATGTCGGTCATCGTGCGCTCGCCATATGCCCCGGGATGCCACAAGATCGCTATCTGCGAAATCGCGGGGAGCGCTTCCTTGAGCAAGGCCAAGCGCTTTGGGACAAGCTGCGGGCCGAGGAACGTCAAGCCGGTGATGTTCCCTCCGGGTCGCGCGAGACTGGCCACAAGCCCGTCTCCGACAGGATCACCCATCATAGGCACAACAATCGGGATGGTGGTGGTCACTCGTTGCACAGCACGGGCGGAAAGCGAGTTCGTTGCGACGATTAGATCGATGTTGAGACCGACAAGTTCGCTCGCCAAGGCTGGATACCGCTCAACCTTTGAGTTGGCCGCCCGGACCTCCACGATGATGTTTTGACCATCGATATAGCCGTGTTCGCGTAACCCTTGATAGAAGGCGTTGAGTCCCGCGCGTGTTTCGGGCATTTCAAGCGAGCCAGTCGTCAAGAACGCGACCCGCGGAATTTTCTTCTGAGCCTCCGCCGCGCGCGGCCAGATCGCAGCGCCAGCGAGCACCGTGATAAAGTCGCGTCGCTTCATGCCAAACTCCCCGGCCGGGGCGACCAACAACCCGCTCAACGCAGCTTAACACATCGGAAAGCAGCAGGGACGGCCTCCAGCAAGGTTTTTGGAGCGGCCAGCTACTGGGCGATGTCTCTTGTGGGTGGTAACAAGGCGACATGCCGGGTTCGGTGCCGCGTGTCTGCTTTACCACCCTGGCTGTGTGAAAACGCGAACTTTGGCGAACGGTGGAGAATCTACTTCTCAGATCACGCAGCACTAGAGCTCAGTCTCGTCATCGTGGTCTCGGAAGCGGTGTCAGAAGGAATGCTTTTCTCCAAAATTTGGGCACCGTTGCGTTTTCACACAGCCGAGACCCGAAGCGGACCTCGCTATTTCTCAACCGCTTCGGCCTGCTTGGGCCACCAGCCAATCACCGACGACCGGTTCGACCGCTGCCTGGTAAGCCGGATGTCGAGCCGGCGTTAGATCCCACGCCCGCGGAGCCTTGAAGCTCGTCGCTTGATCGGCAGCGTCAGTCAGGTAGTGATCCATGTGGTCGATAATCCGGAGCTCTCCGCGACCGGGGTGCGCGCGGTTGACGTCCTCTAGGATCGCTCGGCTGTCAGCCTCGCTGGTGATGAAATCCGCATTCCCGTAAACCACCAACACGGGTAGGTCGAGCGGGGCCCACAACGCCGGCAGGTTCAGGGCGGCGACGTTGCGCAAGTAGGCGTCTGAAGCCGGATACTTGATCATCGCGGCAGCGGCGGGCCGTTCAGCGAGCAGCGCTGCGCGTGGCTGACCATCGATCAGCAGGCGATGCATCGCCCATTCCTTGAGCGCCATACGTTTGGCCACCTCCGCCGGGGCAATCCCCTCGAGTTCGAGCTGCCGGCGCACGTTGACGAGTTCGTACTCGAACCATGTGGTACCCACGCCTTGTATGACGACGATGCCTCTCACCGGCTCGCGTGCTGCGGCCATTGGGGCTTCTACGCTCCCAATGCTGTGGCCGAGGATGAAGACCCGCTTGGGGTCGACGTCGGCCCGTGCTTTGAGCATCTTCAGGCCGGCGATGTAACCGACGAGCTCGCCATCCAGATCGACCTCCTTGGCCGGAGGACCCTCGCTGTCGCCGACGCCGCTCTTCTCAACTCGCAGGGTGACGAAGCCGCGGCGAGTGAGGGCAGCGAGCAGGCGCCGGTATGGCTCGGCGACATCGTGATCTGGATCGAAGGAATAGTCGACGCTGTAAGTGCCGATGCCGCCGATCAGCAGCACAGCCGGTCGCCGGCCGACAGCAGGCGCTTGCGGCGAGGTCATGATGGTGCGCCGGAGTCCGGTCGGTGTCGCCACGGCGTCGTAGGTGAAATCAATGCCGGGAGCGGTCTCGAACGGTACGCCGTCGAGCTTGATGGCAAGTGTGAGAGTTGGCCGGCGCGGCGCAGCTCCACAGGAACGGTGTCGCCGGCGCGGTGCACTCCGACCGCTCGCAAGAAGTCGTCAACTGCGCCGAGCGGTTTACCGTCCACGGACACCACAACATCGCCCGAGACGACGCCGGCTTGGGCGGCTGACGAGCCGGCGATCACGCGCTCGGCCAGCACGCCGGGCCCAATCGAGTCGACGCCTGCCCGCAACGGCGAGGCCGTAATGCCTAGCAAGGCCCGCCGCCCAAGATCGAGACCCGACGCCGGGGCCCCCAAGGCCATAAATAGCAGGAGCGAGCCAAACAATCCGGTCAGGTGCTTACGGATCACGTCGACCTCCTCGCAGAAGCAGTTTGGAGCGTGGCAGCATATGGAGGATACGCAGTTGTCGCAATCGCGGCAGCGTCAGCTTCTGGCCCCTCGCGTCATTTGCTGCTTCTGCACAAATGCGGGCGGGGACCGAAGCGAACGTCGATTGGTAGCGAGAACTGCCCGGCTCAGTCGCGAGTGACCCAACTGAGACATGTGCGCCGCAGGATTGTTGCGATGCAGAGCACGTGGATATAAAAAAGGACTACGGCGGCAAGATCGTCCGCAACGCCAACGGCGCGACGCCCCTCCCAGCGTCCGGTACCTAATCGCATGACCAAAGCGCGCGCCGTGCCCATGCCCAGCAACAGCGTGCTTGCGCCGCTTTACGCGGGCGCGGACCTTTTGGACGCCTTTGCAATTCAACTGCCGGCGGGGGCCAGCGATGATCTAGAGGTGCTGGCACGCGCCGCGCTCGAGCGACAGGCGTGGTGGATTCGTGCGCTCACTCGTGTTCGCGATGTGGTGATGGCGACAGTCGCCGTCAAATCGTCGCGCGCCGTCGGTCTTGCCGCAGCGGCGCGTGGGCCGGTTATCGGCTTCTTCCCGGTGCTGTCAAAGAGCGCGACGGAGTTGGTAGTGGGCGCGGATGACTGGCATCTCGACTTCCGCGTCACCATCCAACTTCGCGCCGATGCAGCAAATGGGCGCGAGCTGGTCGCGGGTACCGTGGTGCATTGCCATAACCGACTGGGGCGTATCTATCTTACGACGATAGCACCGTTTCATCGCGTGATTGTGCGGGCCAGTTTAGAACAGGCGGCAAGAGCAATGAAGATTTCAGCATGCTTTGGTGGTCGCGACTGGCTGTAGTCGGCCATTAGACGCCTACGGCCCACTGCTGGGACGCTCGTGATTTCTGTCACAGATTGAGAAACCGCCCTCCGATATCAACACGAGCAGTGGAGGAACTGGCGTGCTTTGAGCCAGACGTTGTTCACATGAGAGGGAGGAAGATCACGTCATGCCAGCATTGATTATCGGAGTGTTTCTCGTTGCTGCGTTCGCGATCAGTAGGCTCGTTTAGTAAATTGAAGTTTGCTCGCCGAAGTCTTTCAAAGCACGCTGCGGATGGTGAGACGCATCACAGATTGAATAGCAAGGCCGCGCCTATTCTTCGCCATAAAGGGAATGGTCCCTCTTGATAGTAGCAGGAGCATTCAATATGGGCGAGATTATTCGATTTGTCTCAAAGTCTGAGCGCGAGCAAGCCCGCTTAGTTCGAGAAGCCCTCGCGATATATGACAGCATCTTCCCGGCGGCTGATCCGGTTAGGGAGCAGCATGACAAGGCACCGATGAGTCATACGGTCAGCGGCACCAAAGCCCATCGCAGCGACGGGGGTCCCCTGTCGTGATCAAGGTCATCGCCGTGCTCTGCAGTCTCTCTTCTCCGACAGATTGCCACGAGCAGATCGTCACCACCTCGGACTTCGCCGACATCTCGATGCAGTCCTGCCTGATGGGCGCGCCACAGCTCGCCGAGTGGATGAACCAGCATCCGGCAGAGCGCCTGGCGGCATGGCGCTGCGTGATTGGCAACCAGGATCGCAGGGGAGCTTAGGGTGGGAAGCAGCCTCCCCAGACGCTTTGAACCGCTTAACCACGACCGCTGCGGTTCCTGACTGGGACCGTTCAATGGCCATCATCGGGTAAGTTCTTGTTTGCGGAGCATGAGTCCGGAAGTGGCCCATCGGCAACGTGTCCGCACGCCGCGTCGAGGTCCGGTCAGTGGGTTACAGCGGACCAGATTTGCTCACACTGAGTTCGTCGCATTTTGACCCATCTCGGACATTGGAACCGGACCAACTAAAAGCTGGCGCGTTGATTTAGGTCAAATGGTGTCATCCTGGCGATGACACGCTCTGGCTGGCCTTACCGCAATGGAGTGCTGGACATGAGCATCCATCGCAGCGTACTTGCGGTCGCAGCAACTTTTTTCGCCCTCGGTTGCGTCTCAACATCAGCTCAGCAGGTCACCGGCGTTCCAGGATCGCCCAGTGCCACCACCACGATAGACGGCAACCAGCTCCCGCCGCCCGACCCGAAATTCGGCGGGGTGATCAAGGAGAGTGCCTCGGAGTCGAAGCCTTGGTGGCCGCCGCGCGTCGTGCCTCCCAAGGGTGCGCCCAACGTGCTGCTGATCATGACCGATGACCAGGGCTTTGGGGCACCCGGCACCTTTGGCGGTGTCATACCCACTCCAACCATGGATCGCATCGCGCAGGCCGGACTGCGCTACACCAACTTCCACTCGACGTCGCTTTGCTCGCCGACGCGGGCCGCGATTATCACGGGACGCAACCATCACTCGGTGGGCTTCGGCGTCGTTGGCGAAATCGCAACAGGTTTCCCAGGTTACGACTCGATCATTCCGATCGAGAAAGGCACGATCGGCACCATCTTGAAGGCGAACGGGTATGCGACCTCGTGGTTCGGCAAGGACCACAACACACCCTTCTATCAGGCGAGCCAGGCAGGGCCGTTCGATCAATGGCCGAATGGTATGGGCTTCGACTATTTCTACGGTTTTGTCGGTGGCGATGCGAGCCAGTGGCAGCCGAACCTGTTCCGCAATACGACGGCCATCTACCCCTTCCTCAACAATCCCGGGTGGAACCTGGAGACGGCGATGGCCGACGAGGCGATCCAGCACATTAAGCAACTCAAGGAGATTGCTCCGGGCAAGCCCTGGTTCGTCTACTACGTGCCGGGCGCGACCCATGCGCCTCATCACCCGACTGCTGAGTGGGTGAAGAAGATCAGCGACATGCATCTCTTCGACGATGGCTGGAATAAGGTCCGCGAGAAAATCTTTGCCAATCAGAAGCGGCTGGGGATCATGCCCGAGAATGCCAAGCTGACCCCCTGGCCGAAAGATTTGCCTGAATGGGACTCCCTGAGTTGGGACGAGAAGAAGCTCTTCATCAAGCAAGCGGACGTCTATGGAGCCTATCTCGCCTACGCCGACCATGAGATCGGACGGGTCGTCCAGGCCGTCGAAGACCTCGGTGAACTCGACAACACCTTGATTATCTACATCGGCGGCGACAACGGCGCGAGTGCCGAGGGCATGCTCAACGGAACGCCGAATGAATTCACGACTTTCAACGGCATTGCCGTTCCTGTGAAGGATCAGTTCCTCTGGTATCCGTTCTGGGGATCGGAGCGGACGTTCCCGCATTACGCGGCTGAATGGGCCTGGGCGATGGACACGCCCTTCAAGTGGGTGAAGCAGGTGGCATCACACTTCGGCGGGACGGCTCAGGGCGTGGTCATGTCCTGGCCCGGCCACATCACGGATTTGGGCGGGATCCGCCGCCAGTTCCATCACGTCATTGACGTCGTGCCGACCATCCTCGAGGCGACCGGCATTCCGCAACCCGACACCCTCAACGGGATCAAGCAGATTCCGATTGAAGGCGTGAGCATGGCGTACGCGTGGGACAATGCGAACGCCGCCGCACCCACCCGGCACACCACGCAATATTTCGAGATGCTCGGCAATCGCGCCATCTATCAGGACGGATGGGTGGCCACCACGACGCCTGCGACGCTCCCGTGGGAGCTGAGCACCAAGACGCCACCGAACGTGATCACCGGATACAATTGGGAGCTCTACAACGTCCAGGAGGATCCGACGCAGTCTAATGACCTTGCTACCAAGATGCCGGACAAGCTCAAGCAGATGCAGGATGCCTTCTACGCCGAGGCGAAGAAGTACAACGTGCTGCCGCTCGACAACACAACGCTTACTCGCTGGAACACGCCTCGTCCGAGCCTCACGGCAGGACGCACGGTCTTTACCTATTCGGGCGAACTGATCGGCACGCCGGCCAGCGCAGCGCCCAACATCCTAGACAAGAGCTACACCATCACTGCCGAAGTCGACATCCCCGAGGGTGGCGCGGAGGGTATGATCGTCACGCAGGGCGGACGCTTCGGCGGCTACGGCCTTTTCCTGAGCAAAGGCGAGTTCGGATTTGATCGCGGCAGGGTGGTGTTCTTGTACAACCTGCTCGATCTCAAGCGCACGATGTGGGAGGGGCCTGAATTGACCGCTGGCAAACACACCATCGTGTTCGATTTCAAATCCGCTGAGCCAGGTTTGGGCAAGGGCGGTACCGGCGTGCTATCTGTCGATGGCAAGGAAGTGGCCCGGAATTCGATGGAGCACACCACCCCGATCACCTTCCCCGAGGATGAAAGCTTCGACATCGGCCAGGACACGCGGACCGGATTGGCACTGATCGAGTATCGCTACGATCCTCCGTTCAAGTTCACCGGCAAGATCAACAAGCTGACGTTCAAGCTTGAACCGGAGCCGCAAACGCAGGGTAAGAATTAGCAACTTATCGCAAGCGCGATTAATGCGATGGCGCGATGAAAAAGATCCTGGTTTTCGCTGCTGTCGCCGAGGCTGCCACAGGATTGGCATTGCTACTTGCTCCGTCTCTGGTGGGCCAGATGTTGCTCGGTCAACAACTTGCCGGGGTTGCAGTACCGATAGCGCGGGTCACCGGCATCGCCCTGATTGCTCTAGGAATAGCTTGCTGGCCAGCCACGCCACTCGTCGGGATGCTCGCGTATAGCTCAATCGTAACGCTGTATTTGGGTTACGTCGCTCTCGCGGGCGAGTTTGTGGGGGTGCTTCTTTGGCCCGCCGTCGTGTTTCATGCAATCCTGTCGATCCTTCTTGGTCGGGCTCGGTTTGCCCCAAACTAGAGATGCCCAAGATCGGGTAATTTCGATATGTCGGCTTGCGCCCCAAGCGGCGCTTGAGGGATGTCTGCTATTCCGCCGCTATCAGCGGATAAGCAGACATCCAGCCAACCGACCGGCGGTGACGCGACTGTATTTGGCCGCCAACGCCGACGCGAGCCGTCAACCTGCTTGTCAGAAGCCTGCGGATGTTACGCTGTTATGTGCCGGGAGTTTTAACGACCAGCTTGATGTTTAACAGGGTGACTCCCTTGAACGGGTTCGGCGCGCTTTCGATCGTTCCTGTGCCCGTAGCGTTCGCATAGGCACCTGTACCCGAAAGGATTGTGTACTCGCCCTTTGACTTGCCGTCTTTAGCCGAGCCGCTGTAACGCGCCGTGATCGAACCCTCCTCGAACGTGTAAGTGCTATAGCCGAAGAAGGAGCCCGAGCCTTTGAGCATGTCCGAGGTATTCACGAACTCTTTCACCCCGATACGGCCGTCATTGAAGACGGCGACGCCAAACAATTTACCCGACGCAACCGTCTGTCCCTCGACGTTTGCGACCTCTAAGACCTTGATGTCGATCGGCTTAGTGACGAGTTTGAACTCGAGGACCTGCTCACCCGCGAAGGCGTTCGAAGCTGCGGCGGCAAGCGCGGCTGATAAGAAATAGGAAGCGTAGCGTATTCGCATGATCTTCCCTCCAAATTAACTGAAAAAGATAGTGTCCCGCTCTGGCGGGAAGTCGATTACTAGCACAACCCCAAATGGCTTTGGGCCAAAACATCGGACAGTCATCTTGACGCGATAAGTTATCTCGCGGCTACCTTATCATCCAAGGCGCACCGCATCCAAAGGCTATCGCTGCGATCAATCGACTCAACATCATGTGCGTTAGTTCCTTGCTCATCGCTTTCGCAGGGACACGTGTCGCCGAGCGCGCCGAGCAAAAAAGCTTGGACAATGAAACAAAGCCTGGTGGCTCATTCCACTCGTCCGCCTTGGCAAGACAGGCGGATGCGATCTCGCGTCGGACCTGATCGACGACGGCGTCGCACGCCCCAGCCTTTCATGTCCTCTGGACCAGTTGCGCATAGGCCTCCGTCCGCATGCCGTAGGTCCAGGCGACCGCCTCGCGTGCGGTGCGCAGATTGGCCGGCACCTGCAGGAAGAAATGCCGGCGCGTGCCATCAGGCTCGGGCGTGGCATTGACGACTTCCACCGCGGCCCAGGCGTCCGCGGCGAGCCAGTTACGCCGCCACAGGATTCCGGTCTCGTCCTCGGCGATGCGAGTGGCGCCGCCCAGCGCGATATAGCGTTCCGGCGTCATGATCTCGATCATGCAGCGGCGGACCTGGACATCCACTTGCTCGTCGATCGAGGCCAGCGTGATTCTGTCGCTGTGCGCGATGATCCAGCGCGACACCTCCACCCCGCGCCAGGCCCAGACTGACCAGCCGTCCGGATAGCACAGCGCTGGACCGCTGGAGTGATGCAACCGGTCGCGCGCGTCACCGCACAACCGGTTCGGCCGCTCAGCGAGCCAGCAGGTCTGCTCATGCGGCTGCAACCAGCCGATACTGGTCGCAAGCTGCATCAGTCCGCGCAGCGGCTCGGTTTCGGCACGCAAGCCCAGCACCTCGCGGAGATAATCGTAGATGCCAAGCCAGGACAAATCTTGCGGCCCCACCGCGCAGGACGAAAAACTCCGTGGTGCAAGCATCGCCTCGCGCACGCCGGACCACGACAGGCCGTAGCGGCGAAGCTGGCCCAGCACGGACAGAGTCTGCTCCGGCACGCTTCGTATCACCGCATCAGTCGCGGCGGCGACCAGGGGATCGGCGCGATTGACGGCGCTCTCGACAGTGGCGAGCGCCTTCCGATGGACCCGCCTTCCGACCAGCGAATCGACTTTTCGACGCAGACGATCGACCAGAAGGGAGCGGACGTTGCGACCGTCGTCGCGCGACATCCGGCCGGCAAGCGTGGCCAGCGTAAGCGGGCTGTCGCACCAGACGATGCGCCCTGGCGGCGCAAGTTCGGCAGCATGATAGGCAAGCTGCACCGCTTGCGCCGCCGCGCCGCGGTCGGCAGGCACCGTCGAGCGCCGGACGGCAACCCACCGCGCGCGAAAATCCCCCAGCGCCGCTGTCTGCTCCGCCGTCAGCGCCTGTTCAGTCGGCAAGGACGCGTGCATCGCGTGGCCCGAGCTCGCGCTGGCGGCGCACCCGGTAGGTCCCCCGCGGCAGCGTCAGCGGCGCATGCTCCTCATGCGTCACCCGCGCATAGGCCGCACCGATCAGAAGATGCCCGATATAAAGCCCGGCCGGAATGTCGCGCGCCAGATCGTCGTCACGAAACAGCGTCACGCGCTCGCGGATCGCATGACAATGTCCGGTGCCTTCGCCCTCCAGCAGGACCAGCGGCGCGCCCTCGGCGGTTTCAGCAAGCATACCCGACGGCGCCACATCGGGTACCCGCTCGATCAGCAGGTCACCTTGCGCAAAGATCTCGGTCATCGTTTCCTCTCCCGTGCCGGTGCATCCGCGGGCAACGCGGATGCCCGGATTGCTTCGCTATTATTGCCGGCGATCCAAAGCGCGATGAGATTGAATCACCATCGCGCTTTAGGTTGTTGTTTGAGCATGCTCTCCGCGCAAACGCGTTCCGCGTTTGTCGTCCGGATCATGCTCTAGTGCACGACCTCGCCATGCAACGCGAGATCGAGACCATCGCGCTCCATATCCTCCGACACCCGCAGGCCGACGAACAGCTTGACCACATAGAGGATGATCAGGCTGACGACGGCGTCATAGACGAACACCGTGGCGACACCGATGCACTGGTTGATGAACTGGCCCAGATTGCCTTCCAGCGCGCCCGCGGTGCCGCCATATTGCTCGACGGCAAAGATGCCGGTGAGCAGTGCGCCGACGATGCCGCCGACGGCGTGGACGCCGAAGCAATCGAGCGCGTCGTCATAGCTGAACATGGCCTTCAGCCCGGTGCATCCCCAGTAACAGAGCACGCCAGCCGCGATGCCGATCACGAAAGCGCCGATCGGGCCGACGAAGCCGGACGCGGGCGTGATGGCGACGAGGCCTGCGACCGCGCCCGAGCAGATGCCGACGACCGTCGGCTTGCCCTTGAGCGACCACTCGACCAGCATCCAGGTGAAGCCGGCAACGGCCGTTGCGATCTGCGTCACCAGCATCGCCATGCCGGCCTGCATGCCCGCCGTCACCGCCGAGCCCGCGTTGAAGCCGAACCAGCCGACCCAGAGCAGCGAGGCGCCGACGAAGGTCAGCACCATGTTGTGGGCCGGTCCCGTCTCCTTGCGCTTGCCGAGCATGATGGCGCACATCAGGCCCGCCACGCCGGCATTGATATGCACGACGGTCCCGCCGGCGAAATCGAGCACCTTGACCCAGGCGGCGTCGTTGCCGGAGGCGAAGATCCCGTCAGGGCCCCACACCCAATGCGCGATCGGCGCATAGACGAAGATCGCCCACAGGCCGATGAACCAGAGCATCGCGGAGAATTTCATCCGCTCGGCGAAGGCTCCCGCGATCAGCGCCGGCGTGATGATGGCAAACGTCATCTGGAAGCAGATGTAGACGCTTTCGGGAATCGTCGCCGCGAGCGGATTGGGATTGCCGATCCCGCCCTTGCCGATGTCGCTCAGGATGTCCTTCAGGAACATACGGTCGAGCCCGCCGATAAACGGCGTGCCGGCGCGAAAGGCCAGGCTGTAGGTCAGGATCGCGAACAGGATCGTGACGAGGCACGTCACCGCAAAGCTCGTCATCACGGTGTCGCCGACGTTCTTCTTGCGCACCATGCCGCCATAAAACAGCCCAAGCCCCGGGACCGTCATCATCAGCACCAGTGCAACGGAGGTGAGCATCCAGGCGGTGTCGCCGGGATTGGGCGTGCACTTCTCGAGAATCTTGCCGCCGCAAGCCGGCGGCGCCGCGTCCTCGGCAAGAGCAACATCGCCGAGGGCGAGGTAGAGCAGCGCAATTCCCAACAGCGCGACCACCAATGTCACGAGCCTTTGGCGCGTGGATGTTCTTGATTCCATCGTCATCCTCCCAAGTCGCAAGAGATGTCTTCCGGCGATTGCCTTGACTGGAACCCGCGAGACGAGCGTTCGCGCCGGCGCGATTGGGCCAGCGTGATCAGCTCGGATTTTCGGGACACAATGTTCGCGGCTCGGCGCGATGAGGTCGTCGAGTGTCGATGGCTGGAGACTGGCGGCGACCAGCCTCATGGCTTATCGGCCTTTCCCTTGTCGCCAGATCGGAAAGCGTCAGTGACGGTTCCAATTCCTGGGTTAAGAAGAAGCAAAATTCACGCCATCGACGCTTCTCGCTCAACCCACTGAATGCGCATCGATTCCAGCTTGCTGCTTTGCGACAGGCGCCACGCACGCTGCTTCACGCAGCAGCGCTTCGCCCAACAAATGGGCAGAAGCCGACGATGCCTACGCCGTTTGCAACACCGTCGGCAACGATCGGGGCGGAGCAGTGCGAACTGGATGATGCCGGCGGCAAGCCCGACCGCAACGCCAATGCGCCAGGCCATGTCGTAGGAGCCGAGCGCGGAGCAGCGCAAGCGCGCGCCGCCGCCGTATCGCACGGTATCATCACCCGCCTTGTGCGCAATTGCGCACTGGAGCGGGTGATCCAATATTCCAGAGACGGTCGTTGGATACGGAGACGCCGCGCTACTGGATTCCCCGCTTTCGCGCGGAATGCCAGCGGAGCGGGCGGCGAGAATACGCGCCCCTCACCTGCCCTGAACCACGCCTCCAGCCTCACGCCGCCTGAGACACCACGCGGTTGCGGCCATCGTGCTTGGCACGATAGAGCGCGGTGTCGGCGCGCTTGAGCACGTCGGCGACGGCCTCGCCCTTCTGCTCCAGCGTGGTCAGGCCGATCGAGATCGTGACCTCGATGCGCCTGGTGCCCTTGTGGACGGAAAACGGCTCGCCCGCGATCGAGCGGCGCAGGCGCTCGGCGACCATGCCGGCAACGTGCAGATCGGTCTCCGGCATCACGATGACGAACTCCTCGCCGCCATAGCGACAGGCGAGATCGATGCCGCGGATCGATTTGCGCACGCGCACCGCGAATTCGCGCAAGACGTCGTCGCCGGCATCATGCCCGTAATTGTCGTTGATCGACTTGAAATAGTCGATGTCCAGAATCATCAGCGCCAGCGGCTTGCCGCGCGTCGAGGCCTGCTCGGCGAGCGTCGCCAGATGGCTCTCCATGTAGCGGCGGTTGTGCAGGCCGGTGAGCGCGTCGGTAATCGCCATCTCGATCGAGTTCTGCACGTTGTCGCGCAGATGATCGGTGTAGCGGCGGCGGCGGATCTGCGTGCGCGCACGCGCGAGCAGCTCGTTCTTGTCGACGGGGCGGAGCAGATAGTCATTGACGCCGATCTCGAGCCCGCGGAGCAGCCGCGTGCCGCTCTCGGCGTCCGCAATGGCGAGAATCGGAACGTGGCGGGTGCGCTCCAGCGAGCGCGCCTGGCTGCACAGCCTCAAGCCATCGAAATTGTTGAGGTCGAGCGAGACGATCAGCAGGTCGTAATTGCCCTCAGCGGCGTGGAACAGCGCCTCCGTCGGATTGGGCTCGACGTCGACGGTGTGCTCGGCGGCAAGCAGCGACGCCAGCCGTTCATAGGAGGACTGGCGGTCGTCGACCAGGAGGATGCGGCCGCCCTTCCCGGTGTCGGCCACCGCGCTGCGCTCCGGCGCCTGCACGCCGATCTCGAGCGAGGTGATGGCACGCATGCGCAGCTCGTCCGTCATCATCTTCAGCCGCGTCAGCGAGCGCACGCGCGCGATCAGCACGACGTCCGAGACGGGCTTGGTGAGGAAATCGTCGGCGCCCGCTTCCAGGCCGCGGATGCGGTCGGCGGGGCTGTCGAGTGCGGTCACCATCACGACGGGAATGTGGTGCGTCAGCGGATCGGTCTTCAGGCGGCGGCAGACCTCGAACCCGTCCATGTCGGGCATCATGACGTCCAGCAGGATGATGTCGCACTCGGCGCGGAGGCAGATCGCCAGCGCCTCAGCGCCGTTCGAGGCCGTCATCACATCGAAATATTCGGCGGAGAGGCGTGCTTCCAGCAGTTTGACGTTGGCAGGGACGTCATCGACGACGAGGATACGCGCGGACACTGAAATGCACTCCCTACCCGATAAAACGCCGGACCGTCTCAATGAACTTGCCGACCGAGATCGGCTTGGAAAGATACGCCTCGCAGCCACCTTCGCGTATGCGCTCTTCGTCACCCTTCATCGCGAATGCGGTCACTGCGACGACGGGAATGTTGCGCAGCTCCGGATCGTCCTTGATCCAGCGCGTCACCTCGAGCCCCGACACCTGCGGCAACTGGATATCCATCAGCACGAGATCGGGACGCATCTTGCGAACGAGATCGAGCGCCTCGTAGCCATTGCTGGTGCCCGAGGTCTGATAGCCGTGCGCCTCCAACAGGTCGCGGAAGAGCTTCATGTTGAGCTCGTTGTCCTCCACGATCAGGACGGTCTTAGCCATCCCGTCCCTCCCCATTGTCAGGAGACCTCTTCGACATGTAACGCCTCAGGCGCCTTCCGCGGGCGCTTCGAAAACTGGATTCAAACTAGCCTCAGATTCGCTCTAGTTTCGTTAAACCCGAGGGCCAACTTTCCGCGATTTGGTTTCCAGTTGCTTGTCTGGGCTCACCAGACTCGGGCATGATGATTCCAAATTAGAGACCGAAAGTTAACGGAAAGGCAAACCGTCCGCTTGAAAAAGCCTGTTCAAAACCCCCGCGAAGTAGCTGAAATCGTTGCGATTCAGGCATTGTCCTTCGTCGCCAGCGATCCCGAAAGGCTGGGCCCATTTCTGGCCGAGACAGGCATCGGCCCGGAGACGCTGCGAAACGCGGCCTCCGACCCGAATTTCCTGATCAGCGTGCTCGATTTCGTGCTGCGCGATGACGCAACCGTGAAGGCCTTTGCGAGCGCCTCGGAACTCCATCCGACCAACATCGCCGCGGCTCGTCAGGTGCTGGGCGATCCGCACTGGGAGCGCGACGTGCCGTGAGCACCCCTGAGGCGGCCGGGCCCCGCTGCTTCTGCCGGGATTGTCTGGCCGACCAGGGCATGTCGGCGCGACGCTGTTCCGCCTGCGGTTCCCCGCGCCTCGTCCGCCACCGCGCACTCGCCGCGCTGACGATCGCCCATATCGACTGCGACGCGTTCTACGCGACGGTCGAGAAGCGCGACAATCCTGACATAGCGGACAAGCCTGTGATCATCGGGGGCGGCAAGCGCGGCGTGGTGTCGGCCGCCTGCTATATCGCGCGCACGTTTGGCGTGCGCTCGGCAATGCCGATGTTCAAGGCGCTGGAAGCCTGCCCGCATGCAACCGTGATCCGCCCAGACATGGCGAAATACGTCCGCGTCGGCCGCGAGGTACGCCACGCCATGCAGGCGCTGACGCCTCTGGTCGAGCCGCTGTCGATCGACGAGGCCTTCCTCGACCTCTCCGGCACCGAGCGCGTTCACGGGATGATCCCGGCAAAGGTGCTGGCGCGCTTTGCCCGCGGCGTCGAGCGCGACATCGGTATCACCGTGTCGGTCGGGCTCTCCTGCAACAAGTTTCTGGCCAAGATCGCCTCCGATCTCGACAAGCCGCGCGGCTTTGCGCCCCTCGACCAGGAGGAAGCGCGCCTCATGCTGGCTTCGAGGCCGGTCGGCTTCATCTTCGGCGTCGGGCCGGCGACGCAGGAGCGGCTTGTTCAGCGCGGTTTCCGCATCATCGCCGATCTGCAGAAGGCCGACGAGATCGAGCTGATGCGGCAGTTTCCGAGCGATGGCCGCAGACTCTGGCGGCTCGCCCGCGGCATCGACGATCGCCGCGTCGAGCCGGACCGCGGCGCCAAGACGATTTCCAGCGAAACCACGTTCGAGACCGACATCCGCGACTTCGCGACGCTGGAGAAGATCTTGTGGCGTCTCTGCGAGAAGACCTCGTCACGGCTCAAGAGCAGCGAGCTTGTGGGCTCGACCATCACGCTGAAGCTTAAGACCGCCGACTTCCGCCAGCGCACGCGCTCGCAATCGATCAACGCGCCGACGCAGCTGGCGGCAAAGATCTTTTCGATCTGCCGCGAGATGCTCGCCAAGGAGATCGACGGCACCGCCTTCCGCCTGATGGGCGCCGGCGTCAGCGCGCTGCGCACGGGCTCGGCTGCCGATGACACCGACATGCTCGACCGCCGCGCCGCCCACGCCGAACGCGCCATCGACGGCCTGCGCAAAAAGTTCGGCAGCGCCGCGGTGATCCGCGGCATTGCGTATGACGGGCCGGAGAAGGCGCAGGAGTGAGAGTCATCTGCTGTCGCTTTAACAATAGCCGATGGCCAATCCCTCGATGTCGTCCTGGCGAAAGCCAGGGCCCATTACCACCGGCCTCGGTTTGGCGGAGGCCCGCGGTTGACAGCTCAGCGCCGCAACTTTTCCCTGGGGTAATGGGTCCTGGCTTTCGCCAGGACGACCTTGGGGAAGCATGTCGCGCTCAGATATCGAGCTGTTGGAATTTCGTGAAAGGCAAACAACCGTGACAGGCGAACGCGATCTCAATTCGCTGTTGGGGGACATGAAGCCGGAGATGCAGGAAGGCACCTTCGTGTTCTGCACGATGGCGCCAAACGAGAGCATTCCGGCCGGTATCAACCCGCTGCTGACGTTTCGCGAACAGGAAGGCACCACGCTCGTGATCCGGCGTGAAGAGGCCGAAGCGGCAGGGCTTCCTCACGCGTTTGCCTCGCGCCTGATCACCTTGACGGTTCATTCCTCGCTCGAAGCGGTCGGGTTCCTGGCTGCGATCACGACGCGGCTAGGCAAAGCCGGCATCAGCGTGAATGCGGTTTCGGCCTTTTTTCACGATCATCTGTTTGTGCCCGCTGACAGGGCCGACGAGGCGTTGCTCGTTCTGCAAGAGATGTCCCAGGCAAAGCACCCGTAGCCCGCCTCAATCCGCAACCGCCACCGCCTCGATCTCGATCAGCCATTCCGGTGCCGCGAGCGCGGTGACGCCGACGAGCGTGCTGGCCGGCGGGTCCATGCCTTCGAAGAAGACCGAGCGCGCCTTGCCGATGATGGGGCGCAGCTCGGGCTTGTAGCCGACCACGAAGGTGGTGATCTTCACGATGTTGGCGTAGCTCGCACCGGCGGCTTTCAGCGCGAGGCCAAGGTTCTGCATCACCTGCGTCGTCTGCGCAGCGAGATCGCCTTCGCCGACGATCCTGCCCTCCTCGTCGGTCGATACCTGCCCTGAGATGTAGATGGTGCGCGCGCCGGAGGCCGTGACGACGTGCGAATAGGCCGGATTGTGGTGGAGGCCGCTCGGGCGGAGATGGTCGATCTTGGGCATGGGTGCCTCCCTGACGTTTGTGATTGGGAGGGAGCGTAGCCGGGGCTGACGCTCTGGGCCAGTCTGCAATTCCGAATACAGTCTCGGTGACTGCATTCGCCTATCCGCAGGGCCGCATCTCGTCATGTAGCGTATCGCCGAAGCCCACCACCCAATCGCGCTGCTGATCGGTGTCCGGCACGATCACGCCTCGCGAGGCTCTGATCAACGCAAGCGCCTCTTCCGCTTCGATCCCGAAACAGATCAATACACATGCGGCAATGACTGAAGACCGGCCAATCCCTGCCCGGCAATGGATCGCTATCGAACGACCGTCTCGTATTCCGGCAGCCAGAGGGCCAGCTAGCTGCAAAGCCGCGCGCCGAGAATCAGGCAATCCGCGATCCGGAATCGGGAAGGACTTGAAATCGATCCCGCTAGAACGGCAAAGCTCGGCTTCATGCTGCAACCCAAGCTCATAAACCTCCTCGTGCTCCAGAAGACTTACAACGACATCGACGCCAGAGCGCTTCCACTCGTTGACCTCCGCGTCCAACCAGTCGTCAGAGCGCGGACGCGCCATGATCGCTAAGCGTCCAGCAGCGCAAACTTCAATCCAGTATAATCGGGACATTCAGACCCTCATCGGTGCGGGCCAACCCTGCGATGGCGTCGCTGACTTGGTTCGCTTTGCTCACAATGACGGGGGGATAGAGTGCGCCAAGGTCTCTTGCCCCGGATGCTGCGCAGCGCGCCGCCCATTCGCGGCGTGGTGCGCTGCTAAGCCGGGGCCCATGCGGCTGGGTCCCGGCTCTGCGTCGCAGCGTTACACGCCGCGCCGCGTCCGGGACACGAGAGCTCAATTACAGGGCTTCGTATCCTTGACGTCGAACTTGCCGAGCGCGCCGGAAATCACGAAATCATTGTAGTCGAGCACCAGCGCGCGTGAGACGCCGTTTTCGTAGAGCTCGAACGACATCGCGTAGACGGGCGTCTGCTCGCCTTCTTTCTGCTGGGCTTCGCGGTCGAAATAGCTGACGGTGACCGGCCAGCGCGTCAGCGACTTCATGTGCTCGTCCGACGTCGTCGGATCGGGCGATGACGCCGTGCGGTCGGCCGGGATCGGCTGCCCGATCACGGTCAGCGTGTTGTAGACCTTCTCGCCATTGTCGGAGCCGTCATAGACGGAGAGCTCGAGCAGCGATTTGCCCTCCTTGGCGGCTGCAATGATGCGCTGGATCTGCTCGGTCGGAAACACCGTCCTGCCGTCGAGCGTGAAATTCTTCGGCACCGGGAGCTTCAATTTGACGTTGATGTGGTCGCCATCGCGCTCGGCCGTTCCGTCGACCTGGCTCGAGCCGGTATCGTTCATCCGCGTCTCGATCTTGAAACGATAGCTCTTGCCGGCCGCGTCTTCCCAGGAATTGGAGCGGAGATCGCTGAGCGTGACCTTGCCCTCGCCGCTGTCGAGCTCGGAAACCTGGCGGAATTCCGACGTGTAGCCCTCGCAGGAATTGCCGGCGAAATTGTAGAGGATGCGACCGCGCGCGCTGTTGATCGAGTTGGAGCGCGACTTGGCCAGGCTCAGCTCGTACAGGGCCTGGTGCGAGAGGAAAGGACCATTCGCGGCCTCAGCCCCGCCGGAAGCACCAACAGCAACAGCCGCGAGCGCCATGACACCGAGCGACGTCCGGAAAAGGTGCACCATGAATATTCCTTGGGGAAATCGAGATTCGTCATTTTAATGACCGTCGCATTGCGTCGCAACTGCGGCCGCTTCACGGAAAGTTGCGCTTTTTCCCAGAAAATCGCTGCCTTGCCTCGGAAAGATGCAACCCTGCCGGGCGCCCGGGCCGCCGCCTCGCCGCCTTGCATGTCACTGCACAATCGGCGAAACAGGCGCGCCGGCCGGCTTGAGGCCGGACAGAATTTCCAGATGACATCGAGGTCGGAACATGGCGGGCACGGTCGAGCAGAAACTGGCGGAACAGGGCATCAAATTGCACGAGGCCCCCACCCCCGTGGCCAACTACGTGCCGTTCGTGCGGACCGGCAACCTCCTGTTCGTTTCGGGTCAGGTCTGCTTCGATCCGGCCGGCAAGCTGATCGCCAAGGGCAAGCTGGGCGCCGGCGTCTCCATCGAAGAGGGCGCGGCGGCGGCGCGCGGCTGTGCCATCAACCTGCTGGCGCAAGTCAAGGCGGCGCTCGGCGACCTCGACAAGGTCGTGCGCGTGGTGCGGCTCGGCGGTTTCATCAACTCGGCGTCGGATTTCGTCGACGGACCGAAGGTGCTGAACGGCGCCTCCGACCTGATGGTCGCGGCCTTCGGCGACAAGGGCCGCCATGCCCGCACCACCGTCGGCGTCGCCTCGCTCCCGGCGGACGCCGCGGTCGAGGTCGAAGGCGTGTTCGAGGTCGCCTGATCCGGGAGCAAGAGACGTGCGTGCTCCGGATTGGCTGACTGCGCGGCCGGTCGCCCATCGCGGCCTGCATGACATTTCACGCGGTATCGTCGAGAACATGCCGGGCGCGGTGCAGGCTGCGATCGCAGGCAATTTCGCCATCGAGGTCGATATCCAGCTCTCCGCCGACGGCGAAGCCATGGTGCATCACGACCATGCGCTCGGTCGACTCACGGAGGGCAACGGCGAGCTGATCGAGAAGACCGCGGCTGAGCTCAGGGCCGTCAAGTTCAAGGACACGTCCGAGCGGATGATGTCGCTGTCGGACCTCTGCACCATGGTCGCCGGGCGGGTTCCTCTTGTGATCGAGGTGAAGAGCCATTTTGGCGACGACCGCAAGCTCGTGAAGCGGATGGCGGAGGTGCTCGCCTCCTATGACGGGCCGGCCGTCGGCATGTCCTTCGATCCGGACCAGGTGCTGGCGCTGCGCGAGCTGTTGCCTTCGCGCCCACGCGGCATCGTCGCGCAGCGGACCTATGAGGACGAGTACTGGGCGAAGCTGACACAAGCCCAGCGCGACAGCATGCTGTACTTGCGCCACGGCTTTCAGACCCAGCCGCATTTCGTCGCCTTCAAGGTCGACGATCTGCCGGCGCCGGCGCCATGGATCGCGCGCAACGCTTTCGGCTGTGCCCTGCTCGGCTGGACCGTGCGCACACCCGAGCAGCGGACGCGGGCTGCGCGGTGTGCGGATCAGATGATCTTTGAGGGGTTCGTGCCGTAGGGCGCCCCAAATGTCGTCCTGGCGAAAGCCAGGACCCATAACCACCGAACGCAGTTGGCGCGAAGAACCGGTGGTTGGCGGCGCTGCGCCACAACTTCTCCTTGGGGTAATGGGTCCTGGCTTTCGCCAGGACGACTCGCGGATGGAATTGCGTGTCATCCTCGACACCGCATTCGCGCCGCGTCAGTTCCCGCCTCTTGAAGTCGCTGCTGCAATGCACGATCTTGGGCGCGATGGCATCATCCGAAATCACGCTCGAGGCCGTACCATCCATTGGCGAAGTGACGCCGGAGGACTGGGACGCTTGCGCCAATCCCGGCAAGGCCTGCAACGGACATGGCGCAGGAACCTCATCCGAGCTCCCAGGCGATTCCGCCCGACTCTTAAGACCGTCCTATAACCCATTCGTCTCCCACGCCTTTTTGTCGGCGGCGGAGAAGTCGGGTTCAGCGACGGCGCGCACCGGCTGGGGACCGCGGCATCTCGTTGCCAGGCTCGATGGCCGCGTCGCGGGCGTCGTGCCCTGCTATCTGAAATCGCATTCGCAAGGCGAGTACGTCTTCGACCGCGGCTGGGCGGATGCGTATGAGCGCGCCGGCGGGCGCTACTATCCGAAGCTGCAGGTCTCGGTTCCCTTCACACCGGCGACCGGCCCGCGCCTTCTGATCCGCGATGGCGTCGATCGCGAGCGCATCGCCTCTGCCCTGGCCAGCGGGCTGATCGCGCTGTGCGGTGTGAGCAAGGCCTCCTCGGTGCACGTCACCTTCGCGCGCGAGGCCGAATGGAAGCTGCTCGCCGAGCACGGCTTCCTGCAACGGACCGACCAGCAATTCCACTGGCACAACGATGGCTTTGCGTCCTTCGACGATTTCCTTGCCACCCTCAATTCGCGCCACCGCAAATCGATCAAGCGCGAGCGGCGCGACGCACTTGCAGCCGGCATCAGCATCCACTGGCTCACCGGCAGCGACATCACCGAGGAGGCCTGGGACGCGTTCTTCGACTTCTACATGGAGACCGGCTCGCGCAAATGGGGCCGGCCATACCTGACCCGCGAATTCTTCTCGCTGATCGGCGACACCATGAGCGACGACGTGGTCCTGGTGATGGCCCGCCGCAATCACCGCTGGATCGCGGGCGCCATCAACTTCATCGGCTCGGACACGCTGTTCGGCCGCAACTGGGGCGCGGTCGAGCATCATCCGTTCCTGCATTTCGAGGTTTGCTACTACCAGGCGATCGACTTTGCGATCAAACACGGCTTGATGCATGTCGAGGCCGGCGCGCAGGGCGACCACAAGATCGCACGCGGCTACCTGCCGCGAACGACGCATTCGGCGCATTTCATCGCTGACCCCGGCTTGCGCCGTGCCATCGACGATTACCTCAAGCGCGAACGTGCGTATGTCGCGGAAGCCGGCCGCGAGCTTGCCGAGTTGGGCCCGTTCCGCAAAGGCGCCGAAGAGGCGTCTTGACGCCTTCTTAGAGGTGATGACAGTAAGGCCGCAACTTCAGGAGCAGCCGCATGACCGCCTACGATCCCAACAATGTCTTCGCGAAAATCCTGCGCGGCGAATTCCCCTGCTACAAGGTCTATGAGAACGAGCACGTGCTCGCGTTCCTCGACATCATGCCGCGCTCGCCCGGCCATACGCTCGTCATCCCGAAAGCCCCGGCCCGCAACATTCTCGACGTCAAGCCGGACGACTACGCCCATGTCGCGCGTGGCGCGCACAAGATCGCGGCCGCCGCGATGAAGGCCTTCGATGCCGACGGCATCACCGTGCAGCAGTTCAACGAGCCGGCCGGCGGCCAGGTCGTGTTTCACCTGCACATGCACGTGATGCCGCGCCACGACGGCGTCGCACTGCTGCCGCCCGCGAGCCGCAAGGAAGACGGCAAGGCGCTGGAAGAACACGCGGCACAGCTGATCGCGGCGCTGAAGGCGGGCTAGGTCTTTCCCCCGTCATTGCGAGCGAAGCGAAGCAATCCAGACTGCCTCCGCGGAAACACTCTGGATTGCTTCGTCGCTTCGCTCCTCGCAATGACGGAGGAGAGGACTTCACTCCGTCTCGAAATCCCCAGCCTGCGGCGCGGCCAGTGGTGTGAACTCGCAACGGTCCGGCTTGATGTCGATCAGTGGCGTGTTGTCGATGCAGTCGAGGCCGCGCACCAGGATCGTGTTGCCCTCGATGCCCACCAGCCTGACGATCGAGGTGCCGATCGGATTGGGCCTGACCGGCGAGCGCAGCGAGAATGTGCCGCGGGTGTTCTGGTTGTTCTTCGGGCTCTGCAGGATGATGTCGCGGCGCGACCGGTCGAGCCAGTAGAGCACTTCGAGATTGCTGTAGAAGTCGACGCCCTTGATCGCCGGCACGAAGGGCTCGAAGATCTCCAGCCGGCACACCGGGCCGTCATGCCGCCCCTGCCGCGGCGTCTCCAGCCGCGAGGTCCAGGGCGTGCGGATCCGGCCGATGAAGACGAGGCCGGCATCCTGCGTCGCCGGCAGCTCGATCGCCACCTCGCCTTCGCGGAGCTCATTTTCGCGAACCATTTTGTCTGTTCCTTGCTGTTCGCTGGCGGTTTTAGCCCAGCCACCACTTGCCGGCCAGCATGAACAGCTCGCCGGTGACGACGCCGGCGAAGATCGAGCGGCGGGTCAGCATGAAGACGACGAAGCCCGCGACCACCGCACCATACCGCAAGACATCGGGCACGCTGGCGAGCGCGCCCGGGGGCTGGACCACGATCTGGGCGATGACGCCGGCCAGGATCGCGGTCGCCACCGCCCTCACCCAGATCAACAGCTCCGAGCCCTCGTCGATGCCGCCGCCGAACCACAGGCCCAGCATGCGCCATATCTGGTTGGGAATAACGCCGGCGACGAACAGCACGGCGAGCGCATGCCAGTCGCCGAGAAAGCCACTCATGCGCGCGCCTCTCGCCAGAAATGGACGCCATAGGCGATGGTGCCCGCCACGACGCCGCTAACGAGGATGTCGAGGCCGCTGTTCATCTTCGCGGCCAGCGGATAGAGCACGAGCCCGAGCACCAGCGCGACCACGTCAGCGATCTCGCGGCTGTTGCGCGCGGTCGAGAACAGGAACGACAGCGGGGTGAGCAGCAAGATCGCCGCGCCCAGCGTCTGCGTGAGGTTGGCGGCGAGGAAATAGCCGACCGTGTTGGCGGTCAGGCACACCGAGACCAGGCCGCAGCCGAGCCCGTGAACGAAGGCGATGCGCCGCTCGCGCGGCACCTGCGGCAGGAAGCGGTGGCATTCGACCCACAGCGTCACGGCGGTGAGATGCGCCGCGAAGATCAGCTCGCGCCGTTTTATCGTCGGCGTGCGCATCAAGGGCAGGACCGACACCACCATTGGAAACAGGCGGATGGCGCTGACAGTCACGGCGATCGCCGACTGGATGACGGTCGCCCCGGAGCCGAGCGTGGTGATCAGGATGATCTGCGCCGGCCCCGCCCAGACGAACAGCGTCGATGCCAGCGCCCAGGCCAGGCTGAAATGCGTGTCATGCGCCAGCGCCCCGATGCCCAGATAGGTCACGAACAGCACGATGGTGAGGATGGTCTGCGTGATCGAGCACAGCCCCCACGCAAAGGCGCGAAAGGCACTATGCCATTCAGGAGAATCGAGCGGAGGAAGCGCCACGGGGGGTCTTGGCCGGGAGAGGAATCGTGCCTGCATAACGGGGGATGGGGCGGCGCGCGTCAAGAAAGCGCGAGGCTGGGCTGGCATGCGCGCCACATTGACACGCCGTCATTCCGGGGCGCGCCCCCTTGGGCGCGAGCTATGATGCGCAATTGCGCATCTGAGAATCCATACTCACGATGGTGGTTATGGATTCCGGGCTCGCCGCTTCGCGGCGCCCCGGAATGACAGGTGTTGATACCCCCTATCCCGTCACGCCCCGGTTCTTCAGTACGAAGCAGGCGCCCCCCGCCTTGCGGATGCGGTTGCAGAGATCATCCGCCTCTGGCCGCGTATCGGCTCCGATGCGCACCTGGTAGAAGGCGTGCGTGCCGCGGCTGCGCATCACGGACGACAGCAGGCTCGGATCGCGGTCGCCGATCACGGCGCTGAGGCGCGTCACGGCGCGGGAATACATCGCCAGCGCCCTGTTGCGGTCGAAGCCTGCAGCGAGCTGCACACCCCAGACTTTTGCGGCGGCAAGCTCCACATGCTGCTCGAGCTCGGCGACGAACGGGTTTGGCGCGCGCTTCAGGAGCGCCATCAGATCGCGACAGCTCGTCGTCGGCGCATTCGGCGGCCCCTTGCCGGTCGCGCCGGCCTTGGCCCAAGCGTCGACCGTCGCCCCGGTGATGGCGAAGACGTAGTTGCGAGTCTGCTCCGGCATCGGACCGGTGCCCGCGAGCCATTCCTGCACCCGCCTCGGCCCGGCATTGTAGGCAGCAGCCGCGAGACCAAGATTGCCGAACTGGTTGCGCAGCTCGTTGAGGAATTCAGCCGATTTCGGCAGCGCCTGCACCGGATTGAAGGGATTAAGGAGCCCGCGCTCGCTCGCCGTGCCCGGCATGAACTGCGCGATACCCTGCGCACGCTCGCCGCTGCGCGTCACAGGCCCCACCGCGTCGCTCTGGAACCGGCTCTCCTGCCAGATCACGCGGGCGAAGAATTCCAGCGGCAGATTGGCGTCGCGCGCGGCGGCCTCGATGATCAGGCAGATCGATTCCCGTGTATCGCTCTCGCGCGCCGCCTCGGCGGGCTTGCCCGGCGGCATCGCGAGCTCCTCGACGCTCGGCACGGCAACATTGGTCTTCGCGGGCGAATTGTCCCATGCCGCTGCCGGCGCGACCAGGAACAGCGCGGTGGCGGCCTGGCAGAGCGCAAATCGGGCTCGTGTCATCGGCATGGTACCGGCGATATCGGACTTGAACTCGGAGACTAAGCGAACTAGCAACTGGCGGCATAATCAACGTAGGCCGGGGCGGAATGGCTACAATCTATTTTGATCTCGACGGCACGCTGACCGATCCGAAGCCCGGGATCACCCGCTCGATCCAGTATGCGCTGGAACGGCTCGGACAGCACGTCCCGAGCGAGGACGAATTGACCTGGTGTATCGGGCCGCCGCTGCATGCGAGCCTGAAAAAACTCACCGGAACCGATGAGCTCGCCGACCGGGCCCTGCTGCTCTATCGCGAGCGGTTTGCCGATATCGGCCTGTTCGAGAACGAGGCGTATTCCGGCATCGAGGAGACTCTATCCACGCTGTCGGCGACGGGCGCGCGCATGTTCGTGGCGACCAGCAAACCGGTCGTCTATGCGAGCCGCATCGTCGATCATTTCGGCCTCAAGCGTTATTTCGAGCAGGTGTTCGGATCCGAGCTCGACGGCACCCGCGTCGACAAGGGCGATCTCCTGCGCTACGCCCTCGACACCGCGAAAGTGGATCCGCAAGCGGCCATCATGATCGGCGACCGCAGCCACGACGTGGTCGGCGCGCGCAAGAACGGCTTGACCGCGATCGGCGTGCTCTACGGCTATGGCAGCGAGACCGAGCTCAGGGACGCCGGCGCGCATCATATCTGCGCCGCCCACCCCGAGCTGGTTGCCTACTGCACGACGCGTGCCGCTTGAACGTCCGGCACTGACGCTCTGCATCCCTGGTCAGCTCGCTGCCGCCGCGATGTCCGCGGGCTCGACGGTGTCGACCGGCAACGCGAACTGCTCGACCCGCTTATACGGCTTCTTGTTGAGCAAGAGCCGCGTCACGTCGGGCCGCGAATAGTGCCCGGCGGGATCGGCCGCATTCTTGGCGACGCCAATGACGCCGAGATCGATCTCGGCGACCAGAAGCCCTTCCTGATCCGGTGCCAGCTTGTCGCCGATCTGGCTGCCGTCGGGGCCGTAGATCGCGGCAAAGCCGCCGCCGGCATGCAACAGCGCATGCTTGTCCGGGCGGTCGCAGAGCTCATCGATCATCGCCTGCGAGACGGTTGCGCAGGGTGCAAGCACGAAGCAGGAGCCCTCCACCGCATAGACGCGCGAGGCAGCGTTGTTGACCTCCGCTCCCAAGGCGGGCGCGAAGGGATCGTAGAGCGAGAAGCTCGGCCATGACGCCACATGCACCTGCTCGTTATGGGCGTACATCGCATATTTCGACAGCGGCTGGAGATGCTCCCAGCAGCACAGCGCACCGAGACGTCCGATGTCGGGGCGGTCGTGGACGGCAAGATCGCTGCCGTCGCCCTCGCCATAGACGGTCCGCTCGGCATGGGTCGGCCGCAGCTTGCGGCGCTTTGCAATGGTCTCGCCATCTGGCCCGATCAGCCATTGCGCGATGTAGAGGCTGCCGCCGTCGCGCTCGGAAAGCCCGATGACGGCGGTCAGGCCAGCCTTGCGCACGGCCTGCCGCAGCTTCTCCGCCTGCGGGCTGTCGTAGGCGAGCGAATTGTCGAAATAGCGCTGCACGAAGCCGCGGCCGATCGACCAGGCCGGCGAATCCAGCCAGATATGCCAGGGGTATCCGGGGATGAACACCTCCGGGAAAGCGATCAGCTTCGCACCCTTTCTTGCGGCCTCCTCGATCAGCGCGATCGACTTGTCGACGGACGCGTCGAGGTCGAGCCAGGCCGGCGCCGCCTGCACCACCGCGACTTTGTATTTCGGATGTTCGATGCCCATTCCCGCCTCCACGTGATCCACTGGGACGCGCCGCTTTCCGGTTGATCGCGGCAGACGTCCGATGCAGTCTATTGGGCCACGGCTGGACCAGGCCTGCTCGACTGCCACGGCATGAAAATTCGACCGGGACGGCGGTACCGAATTTCCCTGCGCGGGGGCCAATCCAAGTTCGTGAAAGGGAGGCCCGCGCATGACCATCCAGTTCACGACGGACGGCAGCCCCGGGCACCGGCGCCTGGCGCTCTGGCAGGACATCGTCTGCGACGTCTTCGTCGAGCTCGACTGCAAGTCGGATCTCGGCAGCGCCTTCCGCGGCTCGGTGACGCAAGCTTCGCTTGGGCGCGCGGTCTGTTCGGATGTCTGCTCGGACCGCCAGCACGTCTTCCGCACGCCGTCGCGGATCGCCCGCTCGGATCTCGACTTCGTTCTCGTCGCGCTTGGCAATCAGGGCGTCGGCGGCGTCGTGCAGGACGGCCGCGAGACCGTGATCCATCCCGGCGAGTTCGCACTCTACGACACCACGCGCCCGTATGAGCTGAAGTTCGATCACGCCTTCACGCAGACCATCTTCAAGCTGCCGCGCGAGATGCTGCAGCGGCGCCTCGGAGCCACCGAGGCGCTGACGGCGATCTCGTTCGGCTCCGACGCACCGCTGCAAAAGCTCGCCTACGATTTCATCTTCAGGCTTTGCCACAGCGCCGATCAGATCGATCCGCAGCATGCCGTCGCGCTTTCCGAGCAGGCGGTCGATCTCGTCGCCATGGTGCTGAGCGACCGGCTCGGCAAGACGGCGCCGCCCTCCTCGACGCATCGCTCGGCCCTGCTCTACCGGCTGAAGGCGCATATCCGCAGTCATCTCACTGACCCCGATCTGACGCTGTCGGATACCGCGGCCGCGCTTGGCATCTCGCCGCGCTATGTCAACGATCTCCTCAGTCAGGAGCACACCTCGTTCCAGCGCTATGTGCTTGCGGAGCGTCTTGCCCAATGCAGGCGCGATCTCGCCTCACCCGCGCTCGCAGGCCGTCAGGTCGGCGAAATCGCGTTCGCGTGGGGCTTCAATGACCTCTCGCATTTCGGCCGCGTCTTCCGCGAGCAGTTCGGAATGTCGCCGCGCGACTTCCGGCAGAGCCTATTGCCGCACTAGACTGGCCACCGTTTCGCAGCAACCAACACGACCGCGGAGCACACGCTGACAACGAGGGCACAACCGGGAAACGATTTGAAGCCTCGCGCCAATCCTGCGGTCCGTTTTCGTGCTGGGACCGTCCGGCTGTTCCAGATGCTCGCGCGCAACGCGGCCCTCGGGCTTGCATTGGCGCTATTTGCCTGCATCTCCTGCTCCACGGCCCAGGAGGGGACTACCAAGCCAGGGACCACCAAGCTCCGGGTCGCGACCCGAATAGTCCCTCCCTTGGTCATCGAGAAGAACGGCACCCTGAGCGGCTTCAGCATCGAGCTCTGGAACGGCATCGGGGAGCGGCTGCATCGCGAGACCGAGTACGTCATCACGCCCGACGTCGGTGAATTGCTTGCCGCCGTGGAAAGCGGGCGGGCAGATCTCGGAATCGCAGCCATCTCGATCACATCCGAGCGCGAGAACAGGTTCGACTTCTCGCAACCGATCCTGAATTCGGGACTACAGATCCTGGTGCGCGGTACCGCCGCCAATGTCGAGCCGAATCCGCTGCTCGAGTTCGTGGAGCTGTTCTTCTCCCGCACTCTCCTGATCTGGCTTGGCATTGCGCTGCTCCTGATCCTCATACCGGCGCATCTGATTTTCCTGGTGGAGCGGCATCATCACAACGGGATCATTCCAACCAGCCGGTATTTTCCGGGAATCTTCCACGCGATGTTCTGGGCCGCCGGCACGCTGGCGACCCAGGCGGATCAAATGCCCCGGCACTGGATCGCTCGCATCGTCGCCGTGCTGTGGATGTTCACGGGCGTGGTGTTCGTGGCGTTCTATACGGCGCAACTCACCGCATCGCTGACGATCCAGCAGATCAGGGGACCGATCAACAGTCCGCAGGATCTCGTCGGCAAGATCGTCGGCACGACACGGGGAAGCACGGCAACCATCTATTTGAACGAGGTCAGGGCTCAGGTCCGTGAGTTTGAGAAGATCGATGACCTCTACGGCGCCTTGCTGAATCAGGAGGTCGACGCGGTCGTCTTCGATTCACCGGCGCTGCTTTACTACACAACTCACGACGGCAGGGGATCGGCGCGGACCGTCGGCAGCGTCTTCCATAAGGAGGACTACGGCATCGTCTTTCCGACCGGCAGCCCGCTGCGTAAGCACGTGAATGAGGCCCTTCTCGCGCTGCGCGAGAGCGATGCGTATCAGCGGATTTACGAGGAATGGTTCGGCAAGCACTAGGCCGCTGACGCCACAGCGCCGCCCCCGATGCCGCCGATGTGACTGATCGTGAAGCCGGGAGAGATTGCGGCGCCGCAAGGCGAACCTCACCTAAGGTCGGTATCAGGTTCCACCCGGGGAGAACGCAATGCGTCCCGTCTTGCTCTTGAGCCTTCTGATCGCGCTATCGAGTGCTGCCAACGCCGCTCCGGCGCATCGCACGCACCGGCACTATGCCGTTGACCCTGCCACTCGCGTGTACAGGGATCCCATGTCGAGTTTTGGCTATGCGCCGCCTCGGGCACCGGCCCCCTATCTGTCCGCGCCGAGCTATCAACCCGATGCAACGTATGACAGTCCCTACAAGAACTGGGGCGGATAGCTGACATCGCGTGCAGCCGGTCCCCCGGTTGCATGCGCGTGACGCATTGACGTGCATCAAGCCGATCTTCGCCGGACGTGCCATCGTCTATGAGCGAGGATCGCCGATGCGCCGGTTTGCCATGAAGGCACTGTTCACCGCCCTCAGCCTCAACAGAGAGGAGAGAAAGCGGATCGATTGGGATCGCAACGTTCTGATCTTCTCGACGGCGGTGACTGCGGGTCTGATCGCGCTCTATGTCCTCGGCAAGGCGACGGCGCGCTGGTAGGACGCATGAAGCGATCGCTGCCCTTACTTGCGATCGTCGCCGCACTGTCCGCCACGCCGAGCCACGCGCTGGATGCCGAGCAGCAGCACGGCCAGGCTCTCCTGCAAAGGATGTGCGCACGTTGTCACGCGGTGGGCACGTCCGGCGCAAGCCGGAACCGCCGAGCCCCGGCGTTCCGTACCCTGGGCGAGAACAAGCTCTACGACGCCGACTTCGTGCAGCGCCTGCAGGAGGGCTACAGCAGCATTCACCGCTTCATGCCGACCTTCCGTTTCGAGCGTGCCGATGCCGAGGCCGTGGTCAACTATCTCAAGGCGATTCAGGAGCCGCGCAAGCCGAACTAACGCGGACGCAGCGCCCGGACGCGCATTGGGCTCGCGCTGGAACTGTCCCGGGTCGACCAACCTGAGACTGTCACCCGCCGGTGCCCGTGGCGCGGAGCGCCCGCGGATTCAGGACGGCAGCGAATGAAGGGGGACTAGCGCGCCGCCCCCCGCGCGTCCGCGGCACAACCTGTGCGTGGCTTAACCATTTGGCGTGTCTGCCACTTGCCCGCGCGCGTTGGTTGCGCTTGATTGCAGCGGGGATTTAGGGGCATTTCATGCGTATCTTTGGAATTGTGGCGCTCGGCGTCATGCTGGGCGGCTGCGCGTCGGTGACGCGCGGCACGACGGAAAATATCGCCATTTCATCAACACCATCTGGCGTCGAGGCCGTGGTTTCCGGACTTGAAGTGCCGACCACCTGCACCACGCCATGCTCGGTCGTCGCCAAGCGCAACGCCGACATTTCCATTACCTTCGAGAAGCCCGGCTACGAGTCGCAGGTCGTGCAGCTGCAACGCGACATACCGGGGGCCGGAGCCGCCGGCTTCGCCGGCAATCTGCTGCTGGGAGGTGTCGTGGGCATGGGCGTCGACGCGGTCACGGGCGCGGCGACCGATCACAAGCCCAATCCCGTCATCGTCACGATGCAGCCGAAGGCTCCTCCGCCGCTGGCGCCGGCGCCAGCTGCGAGAAAGCCGCGCCCGCCGCGGGCACCCGAGGCGGGCACCTAATAAGCCTGCTCCGCAGATCGACAAAAAGGCCGGCTTCACAGCCGGCCTTTTTTCAGTTCATGACGCTCCCTATCAAACCTTGACCAGCGGTCCCTTGGAGGTCGGCCCCTTGGAGGGGCCGCCGGGACCGCCCGGCTTGGACTTGCCTGACGGCGGGCGCTTGCGGGCGCCGGGCAGCTTCTCCTGCTTCGGCGTGACCGGGCCCTCGACGAACTCGAAGCCGATCTTGTCCTTCTCGGCGTCGGCCTCGTCCTTGACCAGGACGACGCGGACATGGCCGCCGCCCTTGAGCTTGCCGAACAACACCTCGTCGGCGAGCGGCTTCTTGATGTGCTCCTGGATCACGCGGGCCATCGGCCGCGCACCCATCTGCTCGTCATAGCCGTGCTTGATCAGCCAGGCTTTGGCTTCCTCGGACAGCTCGATCGTGACGTCGCGGTCGCCGAGTTGCGCCTCGAGCTGGAGCACGAACTTCTCCACCACCATGCCGATCACGTCGGCATTGAGATGAGCGAAGGAGACGACGGCATCGAGGCGGTTGCGGAATTCCGGCGCGAACTGCCGGTTGATCGCCTCGTGGTCGTCGCCTTCCCGCTTGGAGCGTGTAAAGCCGAAGGCCTGCTTGGCGAGATCGGCCGCGCCGGCGTTCGTGGTCATGATCAGGATCACGTTGCGGAAGTTGACCTGCTTGCCGTTGTGATCGGTGAGCCGGCCATGGTCCATGATCTGGAGCAGCACGTTGTAGAGATCGGGGTGCGCCTTCTCGATCTCGTCCAGCAGCACCACGCAATGCGGATGCTGGTCGACGCCGTCGGTGAGCAGGCCGCCCTGGTCGAAGCCGACATAGCCCGGAGGCGCGCCGATCAGGCGCGACACGGTGTGCCGCTCCATGTATTCGGACATGTCGAAGCGCAACAGCTCGACGCCGAGGCTGGAGGCAAGCTGCTTTGCGACCTCGGTCTTGCCGACCCCGGTGGGCCCTGAGAACAGGTAGCAACCGATCGGCTTCTCCGGCTCGCGCAGGCCGGCACGCGCCAGCTTGATCGAGGCGGACAGCGACTCGATCGCCTTGTCCTGGCCGAACACGACGCGCTTCAGGGTCTGCTCGAGATGCTTGAGCACCTCGGCATCGTCCTTCGACACGCTCTTCGGCGGGATCCGCGCCATCGAGGCGATCGTGGTCTCGATCTCCTTGATGCCGATCGTCTTCTTGCGCTTGTTCTCGGCAACCAGCATCTGCGCCGCACCGGATTCGTCGATCACGTCGATCGCCTTGTCCGGCAGCTTGCGATCGTGGATGTAGCGCGAGGAGAGCTGCACCGCGGCCTCAATGGCCTCGTTGGTGTATTTCAGCCGGTGGTAATCCTCGAAGTACGGCTTCAGCCCCTTGAGGATCGCGATCGCGTCCTCGACAGTCGGCTCGTTGATGTCGATCTTCTGGAAGCGCCGCACCAATGCGCGGTCCTTCTCGAAATGCTGGCGGTATTCCTTGTAGGTGGTCGAGCCCATGCAGCGGATGGTGCCCGAGGCGAGCGCCGGCTTGAGCAGGTTCGACGCATCCATCGCGCCGCCCGACGTCGCACCCGCACCGATCACGGTGTGAATCTCGTCGATGAACAGGATGGCGTTGGGATGCGCCTCGAGCTCCTTCAGCACCTGCTTCAGGCGTTCCTCGAAGTCGCCGCGATAGCGCGTGCCCGCGAGCAGCGTGCCCATGTCGAGCGAGAACACGGTTGCAGCCGCCAGAACCTCCGGCACCTCGCTGTCGACGATGCGCTTTGCAAGGCCTTCCGCGATCGCGGTCTTGCCGACACCGGCCTCGCCCACGAACAGCGGGTTGTTCTTCTGCCTGCGGCATAGCACCTGGATGGCGCGATTGATCTCGGAATTGCGACCGATCACCGGATCGATCTTGCCGTCGCGCGCCTTCTTGTTGAGGTTGACGCAGTAGGTCTCGAGCGCCTCGCCCTTTTTCTTGGAGTCCTCGTTGCCCTTGGTCTCGGTCTCCTCGTCGACGCCGCGAACGGGGCGCGCTTCCGAGACGCCCGGCCGCTTGGCGATGCCGTGGCTGATGTAGTTGACCGCGTCGTAGCGCGTCATGTCCTGCTCTTGCAGGAAATACGCGGCGTGACTCTCGCGCTCGGCGAAGATCGCGATCAGAACGTTCGCACCGGTCACTTCCTCGCGACCGGATGACTGCACATGAATCACCGCGCGCTGGATCACGCGCTGGAAACCGGCCGTCGGCTTGGCGTCGTCGGCGCCATCCGTCACCAGATTTTCGAATTCGGTCTCAAGATAGTTGACGAGACTGGTGCGCAGCTTGTCGAGATCGACACTGCAGGCCCGCATCACGGCTGCTGCGTCGGAGTCATCGATCAGCGACAACAGCAAATGTTCGAGCGTCGCGTATTGGTGATGACGCTCATTTGCGATCGCCAGTGCACGATGCAGGGATTGTTCAAGGCTTTGAGAAAAAGTCGGCATTCGCGTCCTCTGTGGCCCCCACCATCATGATCGCCATCGCCCGGTCAGGCAACAACAACCTTTGTCACATATAGTTATACAAGATCGCGGCAAAAGATCGGTTCCGCGACACTGGACTCACGCGCGGTATTTTCGATGCAAAACCCGTTCCTATTTGGGCAGGGTTGGCGCCAGTCCCCCTACTCCCCGTAGTTCGCCGGCCATGGCGGCCGTGAGGATGACGAACGGGGTGACACGAATGTCAGAACACGCAGTAACTCGGGACGCGCCTACTTCTTTTCCATCACGCATTGCAGCGGGTGCTGGTGCTTGCGGGCAAAGTCCATCACCTGTGTGACCTTGGTCTCGGCGATCTCGTAGGTGAAGACGCCGCATTCGCCGATGCCGTGATGGTGGACATGCAGCATGATCTTGGTCGCTGCCTCGATGTCCTTGTTGAAGAACTTCTCCAGCACGAGAACCACGAACTCCATCGGCGTGTAGTCGTCGTTCAGGATCAGCACCCGGTACAGGTTGGGCCGCTTGGTCTTGGGCTTGACCTTGGTGATGACCGAGGTGCTCGGGCCGGACGGACCATTAGAACGGTTCTCGTCATTGCTCATCCGGGGAGCATAGGCGACGGCTGACGCGGGCAGATCGAGGCTGGAAGTTAGTTGCGGCATGGCACAGGCGTTCAAAATCCCCACGGAAGCGTATGGCAGCCCGCCGCGCTGCCCCGCCATCGGAGCCTCGCATAGGCGAGCCGTCTTGTTCGATCGCCGCTCCCGACCGGTCCGGTCCTCACCGGAACGGCAACGGTGAATATGGGCCCGCCCCCGGCCCGCCGCAAGCGTGCAGAGGCTGGAGCGATGCGGCCGCACGGCGGTCCCGATTCCCGGTCCCTGGCGATCCTGACCAAGGTTAATCAATCCGGACCCGTTTGACAAAAAAATCCGGTCGGCAGGTTTCTCTGCCCTCAACCAGGAACCCGACGTCGACCCGCGGCAACCAGTTCGCAGGCCGGCACGTCCGGTCTTCTACGGTCGAATTAACCAACCACTCAATTGCGCGCTCTTCACCGACGAAGCCTCGCCGGCGCTGTCACGAACCGCAGCGACCATCAAGCCAACGTGCGCAAGCAACAGCTCGACGGTCTCGACAATCCAGTCGACGACGATTTGACACCATCTGCAGAACTGCGCGAGCCGCTCGGACAAGTTCTTCATGCTGACGAGCTCGACCCGGATCGTGACGACTTCGACACGATCGGCATTGCGCTCGGCAAGCTCGGGGGCTCGCAATAGCCCTCGCAAACGCGTCCACGAAAAAAGCCCGGCTGAACCAGCCGGGCTTTTCCGATTCCAAGACTTGACGAAGAGTTAGTGAGCGGCCGGGGTGAACTTCGAGACGATGGTCTCGACCGGCTTGAACGCCTGCTTGGCGAGGTCGTTGTAGAGGCCGGCGATCTTCTGCGATTCCGCAACGAAGGTCTCGTAGGCGGAGCGCGCGAAATCGGTCTGCGCTTCCAGCGCCTTGTCCAGCGACTTCACGCCGGAAAGCTTCTCAACGAAGGACTTGGTGTCCTCGAACGACTTCTTGGTGTAGTCGCCATAGGCGCTGGCGATCGCCTGGAGGCCGTGCTGCACCGAACTCGCAGAGGCCACGCACTGCTCGAACTGCTCTTTCCCGTAGTTCTGAAAGTCTTCAACCTTGAACATCATGGAATCCTTTTTTCCCTGGCTCTCGTCCGGAAGCCTTAGATTTTTCAAGCCTTGGATATCTCAAGCCTTGGATTTCTCCTTGAGGCCACCTGACGCTGCCCATAATTAGTGCAACGCACAAAAAAGTCAAGAATATTTGTGCGACGCACAATAATACATGCAACTTGAAGTGATTCCGGGCTATCTACGCAAGGGTTCCTTAAGCTTTTGGAAACCGGGCGCCCCTACCCTGATTCCCTGGACGTGTTCAGCTTCCGACAGGCGGTCAAAAGCCGTTTGCGAACATCGCCTTAGCCAGAACAGCGGCTTGAGCTTCGATTGCCGGCGATGAGCGCTGGCGGATTGGCGGTTCAAGCAGGTCATGGTCCCGGATCTGGAGGGCACAATTTTGCCTCACGAGCCGGTGATCAAGTCAGAAACGGGGACGGGGTTTCATGCTTCGTAAGAACTGGTCTTCCTCGCGCTTGGCGCGGGCTGGAGTCTTCGGGCTTCTTACAGTCACCACCGCGGTCATCTTCACCAGCGATGCTGCCGAAGCGCGCCGCCACCGCGGCCGGCACTATGCGCATCATCGCGTGCATCGCGACTCCGGCGAGAGCTACAGCCCGCAATTCGCCTCGATCATCGTCGACGGCAATTCCGGCGCGACGCTGCAAGCGACGAGCCCCGACGGAATTCGTCACCCCGCTTCGCTCACCAAGATCATGACGCTCTATCTGCTGTTCGAGCGTCTGGAGTCCGGCAAGGTCAAGCTCGACACCGAGATGCCGGTGTCCGAACACGCCGCCGATCAGGATCCCACCAAGCTGGGCCTGCGCCCCGGCCAGACCATCCGGGTCGAGGACGCGATCAAGGGCCTCGTCACCCGTTCCGCCAACGACGCCGCAGTCGTCATCGCCGAATATATCGGCGGCACCGAAGACGATTTTGCCAGCATGATGACGCGCAAGGCGCGCGCGCTCGGCATGTCCAGGACGGTCTATCGCAACGCCTCGGGCTTGCCCAACGACGAACAGAACACGACGGCGCGCGACCAGGCCACCCTTGGCCGTGCGATCCAGGATCGCTTCCCACGCTACTACCGCTACTTCTCGACCACGGCCTTCAATTTCCGTGGCCGGACGATCACGGGCCACAATCACCTGCTCGGCAGCGTCGAGGGCGTCGACGGCATCAAGACCGGCTACACCCGCGCCTCCGGCTTCAATCTCGTGAGCTCGATTCACCGCGGCAACCGCTTCCTGGTCGGTGTGGTCCTGGGCGGCCGCAGCGGCGGCTCGCGCGACGCCATCATGCGCAACCTGCTCGCGGAGAACCTCGAGAAGGGCGCGGGCAGCCGCACCGTGGCCGCCATCACCGAGCGCAATGGCGCCGACACCAGCACCGACGTCGCCGACGCCTCCGACACACCGGCGCGAGCGGCACCGCAGGTCCAGGCCTCCGCCCCCGCTCCCGAAGCGCCCGCGCCACGGCCCGCCTCGCGCCTCGCCACGCTTGCCGCCGCCACCGCGGCGATGCCGCCGGCCGCCAAGCCAGAGCCCAAGGCAGTCGAATCCAAGGTCGAACCCGCGCCGCTGACCAATGGCGTGATCTCGAGCCAGCCGCTCTCGATCATTCCGGGCTCGTCCGAGCCGATGAAGCCGGTCAAGGTGAAGACGGTCCAGGTCAAGGCCGGCGCCGTGAAGGTCGCGTCCGCCGCCCCGTCGCAACCGGCCCCGCCGATCACCAACACGATCTCCACCGCGCGCGCCGAAGTCGCGGAAACCTCCGGCGCCGTCGTCGCCAAGGCCGACATCGTCAACAAGCCGGACGTCATCGCCAAGCCTGACGCGGTCCGCAGCGACCTGCCGCCGCAGCCGCCGGGCTTTGGTACCGGCAACGGCATCCTCGGTGTCCTGCCGGCTTCCGGCGCTGCGGCGTCCGCGCCCGCACCTACCGCAAAACTCGCCTCGGTCGAGCCGGCCCCGCAGCCGATCCAGACGAGCGCAACGACCAGGCCGGTCACGCACAGCGGCTGGATCGTTCAGGTCGGAGCGCTGGAGAGCGAGAACGAGGCGCAGCAGCGCATCGAAGCCGCCCGCAGTTCGGCCCGCGGCCTGCTCAGCAAGGCCGATCCCTTCACCGAGGTCGTCGCCAAGGACAATCGCAAGCTGTTCCGCGCCCGCTTTGCCGGCCTGGAGCGCGATCAGGCGGAAGCCGTCTGCCGCACGCTGAAGCGGGCCGAAATCTCCTGCATCACCGTCCGCAACTGACGGCGAGCAAATCGATCCGGTCCGATGCCCGCGCCTCATGCGCGGGCATTATCGTTTCAGGCAGGCACGAAGACCGTCTCGCAACAACCTCTCGTCAACGATTTACGGTTAAGATTTTGCTCAAGGGATCGACCACGCCGATAATGGCGGGCATCGGGGCGACGGCAGACAGAGCAATACGGAGCTGACGCGGTACGGGCGTTTGTAGCGTTGGTTGCCGGAGTTAGCTGTTATGCGTGCGAAGCAGAGTATCCTTGGCCTCGTTTACCCGGGCAGCGAGATACGTCGAGCCCCCCTGGTCGGGATGCAGTTTCTTCATCAGGGTCTTGTGGGCCCGTCCGATCTCGTCGCGCCCCGCTCCCGGCTGCAGGCCAAGGATCTGATAGGCCTCCTCCGCCGTCATTTTGCCGCTCGGCGCCGCGCGGCTCTGCCGCCCTGCCGCATCTCCTTGCGCGTTCTGACGCCAGGCGGGAAACCGGCGGTCCAGATAGCTTTCAAGTAACGCGACGCTCTCGGCATCGAAGGCGGGGCACATCGCAAGCAGCGCGGCGAGATCGAACTCGTCGAGCGAACGCCCGGCGTAAGGCCCGGCGACGATCTCGCCTGCAAGCTGGCCGGACTCGTGGTCCAGCCGCATGTCCAGAAATTGCGAGCGAACGCGCGAGGTCTGCCCGGGCGAGCGCGTCGCGCCACCGAACAGCCCGCCGATATTGCCGAAGCTGGAGTTCGCGAGCGGCGTCCAGCCGAGCAGGCCGGCACCGAAGATGCCGAGCGGGATCGCGACCGCCAATTCGCCCCGCAGCCCCGTGAAGGCCGCGACCGCCAGCGCCACGACCCCGCCGCCGACCTTGATGGCGCGCGCGAGCACCGCCGGATTGGCGGAACGGAACATCTGCAGCAGCAGGTAAAGTGTAACGACGGCGACAGCGCCTGCGATCAGGGTCGGCATGAGCGCAATATAGTCGCCTCGCTCGCAAAAAGCATGCGGCCGGACTTCGTTGTGGACGGCCAGCGCCTCACTTCATCTGCCCGATCAGCTTGGCCGCGCCGCTTGTCGTCTTGGCCAGCCTGAGCAGCGCCTCGCGGCCACCGGCGGCGTAGGCGGCTGCCGCGCGCAGGAGTTCGCGCAGTTGAGCCGCGGCGCCCGGATCGAACCTGCACCAGGCCCCGCCGGTCAGCCGTGCGATCTCGCGAAAGGCCTGCTCGGCCGTCGCATCATGGCCTTCCTGAAACATGAAGACGGGGACCTTGAGCATGCCGAGTTCGCCCGCCTTGGCACAGAGTTCGTCGACCTGCTCCTCCATGGCGTCGCCGACGAAAACCACCGCGCGCACGCCGGAGGATGCCGCTTCGCGCCGCGCCTCCGAAAGCACCCTGCCGATCTGGGTGTCGCCGCCGCGGCAATCGATCTTGCTCATCAGGCTCGCGAGCCTGGTGCTGTCGGAGATCCATCCCGTCGCACGGCACTCGTTGAAGCCGCGGTAGTAGACCAGCCGGATATCGAGGCTGCCGAGCGCCGCCGCCTCGCGGAACATGTCGGCCTGGAGCGCACAGGCCATGTCCCAGGTCGGCTGCCGGCTCATCGTGGCGTCGAGCGCGAAAATCAACCGGCCCTTCGCGCCCGGCGCATGGGGCGACATCGCGCGCGCCTTGGCGACGAAGGCCGCGATGTCGTCGCTGGTGGAGGTCTTGGCCTGCGGCAACTTGCCGTCTTTCTCGGCCCGCGCCGACACGGCATCGCCGCTGCGTGGTTTGGTCGGTTCGCCGGACATCCTGCTCTCACGCTGGACTACACGGCCAATATTTGGCGAGCGCACCATGATCGGTCAATGTGCAAAGGCCTCCGCGGCGGTCAGCAGCGGAGGCCTGGCAGGTCAAAAATTCGGAGGTCGACGGAAAAACGTCAGCTCTTGGCGGGCTTCATCAAAGCGACCGGACCGGGCTCGAGCACCTTGGGCGGCGCGCTGAGGGTATCGACGGGCGCCACTTCGCTGTCGGTGTCGGCCAGGAACTTGTCGAGCATGCCCTGGATCGAGTTCTTCGCGTCATCCGGACCGGTGTCGCGCATATCGTTGTGCTGGAAGTCCGTCTTCACGACGGTGATGCCCGCCTTCTCGCACTCCTCGTCGGTCGGGAGCACACCGGGATCGGTCTTGAACTGTGGATCCTTCGAGCGGAACGACAGGATCTTGAACTTGCCGGCAGTGACGAACGGAACGCGCAGGTTATCGAGGGTCACGACCTTCTTGACCTCGTCCGGATACTGCTTAGCGAAATACATCGAGATGTCGCCGCCCATGGAATGGCCGACCATCGTCACCCTGGCGTAGTCGGCATTGGGCTGGACGGCCTTCATGTCATGCAGCGCCAGATGGATGTTGGCCACGCCGCGCAGGATCTGCGGCAGGCGGCCGACATAGAGTTCGCCCGGCTTGGTCACCATGGGCGGATCGGTCGGCAGGTCATGCTGCGGGCTCATCACGAGATAGCCGCGCATCGCGAAGACGGTGGAGAGGAAGCCGTACTCGGTGTTCTTGACGGTGTTGCCGTGATTGAGGACTGCGACCGGCAGCGTGATCAAGCCAGCGTTCGCCTGCATCTCGCGATCGCGACGAACAGCGATGTCAACCGGCACCGGACGGTTGTCGCGCGAGGCATCGTAGAAGGTGATGGTCTCGTGCTTGATGGCCCACTTGTTCGCCGTGAAATAGGCGATGCCCGCAAGGGCGGTGACCGAAACCAGTACGGCAATTCCACGCTTCATTTTCGTCCTCAGCCTCAGGCTTTTCTGGCCTGAAATCCCAGTTGAAATCGTGTTGCTTGAAGGCTCTTGGGCCCCTTGTCGGTTATTCCTTAATATATGTCACAGCGTCGTGACGGGAAGACCAAAAATTGTGAACCGGCAGCCCTTTCATTGTGCGCTGCACTCGTTTTGTGGGCACGGTATTCCAAGACCACTACGTTAGGTACAATTGTCCTTCAGACGCAACTTGCCTGCGCCGGGTTCAATCGCGATTGCCCTGCCCGGTTCCCGAGGAACCGGCGGCTCGATCGAAAAATCTTGAGTGGAAGTAGCAGCGTACCGCGCCTGGTCAGGCGCCGAGGATGTCGTGAAGCTCGAGCGGCTTGTCGACCTGGCTGAACCATTCGGCGCGGTTGGCGGCGCGGCGTCGTCCGCGCTCGTCGAGCGGCAGCTTGAGCTGGCGGAGCAGGCTCGTCACCTCCTCGCGGGCGGTGACGTGGCCGAGATTGGGCCGCATGCCGAGGGTTGCTTCGTCGATATCGTCGAGGGCTGTCAGGCCACGCGGGAAAAATTCGCGGTAGACGACACGCTCGGCAAAGCCGTCGACATAGCGGAAACCGAGCCGCAGCGACAATTCCTTCAACCCGTCGGCGACGAGCTGCTTGTTGCGTGAGCCCAGCATCGACAGGCGGTTGCGCACGACGATCCAGTCGGTAGTCGAACCATCGAGCTGGCGGCGCTTGCGGCGGGCGTCGCGGACCATCTCGGCATAATGACTCTCGCCGGTCACCGCATAGTTGGCGGGATCGACGGTGCCGAGCACGTCGAAGTCGAGGAAGCTGTCGTTGATCGGGGTGACCAGCGTGTCCGCCATCGAATGCGCGAGCCGCATCAGGTAGCTGTCGGTGCCTGGCGTATCGATGACGATGAAATCGAAGTCGCTCTCGACCGCCGAGACCGCCTCCATGAACTGCAGGAACTCGGAGTTCTCGTTGTCGGCGATCTGCATGGTCTCGCCGAGCTTGATGCAGCGATGCACCGGCAACTCGAGGGCGAGGCCGGTGCGGCGCGCCCAGGCGGAACGGTTGTTGATGTAGCGGGTAAAGCTCTGCTGGCGGCAGTCGAGGTCGATGGTGGCGACGCGCTGGCCGGCCTTGAGTAACGCGACCGCGATATGCAGGGCAGTGGTGGATTTCCCGGAGCCACCCTTCTCATTGCCGAGCACGACAACGTGCGCCGAGCCCAATTGGCCTTGGCTAGCCTGCACAAGCATGTAGGAATCCTCAACGCCCCCAATAATTATCTTCAAGTTGACCGCGTCTGCGGTCAAGTGAAATGCGTGACAGGAAATGCAAATCGCGACGCGCCGTTCTTAATCATGAATCGCGCGCGTGTTTCGCGTCTGTGGTCGAGCCCACATTGTTGCTCACGCGAAACATTCTCTGACTCCTGCAGGTGCATGGCGTCCACCCGTGCCGCTTGTTAAGGTTAGCCCCTGCCCGCGGAACGCCGCATCAGCCGCATCTCCAGAGCCAAGAGTCCAGATGCCACGAAGCCCCCTGATCGCCCGCACGGTCCCTGCCCTGCGGCGCAGCCTCGATGCTCTTCGCAAGCGGAAGGCCACGGTCGCACTGGTGCCGACGATGGGTGCGCTCCATGACGGGCATATGTCGCTGGTGCGCCTCGCCAGGCGACGCGCGAGCCGGGTCGTCGTCTCGATCTTCGTCAATCCCACGCAGTTCGCGCCGACCGAGGATTTCGGCGCCTACCCGCGCACCTGGAACGCCGATATCGCGAAACTTGCGGCGGAGGACGTCGACCTCGTCTGGCACCCCACGGTCGAGGCGATGTATCCGGATGGCTTTGCAACCCGCATCGTGCCGGAGGGACCGGCGCTCGCCGGGCTCGAGGACCGCTTCCGGCCGCATTTCTTCGGCGGCGTCGCCACCGTCGTCGGCAAGCTGTTCACGCAATGCCGCCCGGATGTCGCGATCTTCGGCGAGAAGGACTTTCAGCAGTTGCGGGTGGTGACGCAGATGGCCGGGGATCTCGACCTCGGCGTCAAGGTGGTTGGCTCGCGCACGGTGCGCGAGCGTGATGGGCTCGCGATGTCCTCGCGCAACGTCTATCTGTCGGCCGAGGAGCGCCAGCGCGCCGCAACCCTCTATCGCGCCATGAAGGAGAGCGCCGGGCGGATCCGCGCCGGCGAAGCGATCGGGCCGGTGATGGCCGATGGCGCCCGGATGATCGAAAAGGCCGGCTTTGCGCTCGACTATTTTGAAGCCCGCCATGCCGAGACGCTGGCGCCGGTCACCTCGCGCAAGGACGGGCCGCTGCGCATCCTGGTGGCAGCCCGGCTCGGCACCACCCGCCTGATCGACAATATCGCGGTGTAGGACGCCCAGGTTGCGCTTGCGCGGTCCCTCGCCCGCATGGATGATCGGCGCGAGTACGGAAAGCCGACCGGCAGGGGCATGTCATCCATCCGCACGATCATCGCGAGCTGTGTGCTGGCGCTCGCCGCCAGCGGCGCCGCACAAGCGCAGCAGCGGCCGCCGATCGGCGTGTTCGGCTCGCCGCCCAACGCCATGATCTTCTATGTCGCCCATGGTGCGGCCGGCGCCTGCGGACCGGGCTGCTCGGACTGGATCGCTGCCGAGGGCACCGTGCAGTGGGACAGCTACAAGCGGCTGATCGCGATCCTCGACCGCCAGCAGGGGCGCAAGCTGCCGCTCGTCATCCATAGCTGGGGCGAGTCCGACCTCAATGTCGCGACCAGTCTCGGCCGCATCCTGCGCGACCGCGGCCTTGACGCCACCGCCGGTGCAACCGAGGTCGAAGCCTGCGCCGGCAAGCCGGAGGCCGAATGCTTTGCGCTGAAGCGTCCGGGCGGACCGCTCGACGCCAAGGTGATGGTGCCGGACCCGGCCTGCGACTTCACCTGCCTGCTCGTGCTCGCCGGCGGCGTGCATCGCAGCCTGCCGCAGGGCGCGAAGGTGGTGCTGTCGGGTCGCTTCATCCGCAACCGCGTCGCGCCCAACGTCTCGGCCGAGCAGCGCGAGAGCCTGACGGCGCATTTTGGCGAGCAGTACCGCCGATACCTGCACGACATGGGCGTCGAGCCGGAACTGATCGACATCGTGGACAGTCTTGGCGAAGGCGGGCGCCGGATCGAGATGCCGTCAACCGACTGGGCGCGGCTGCACCTCGTCACGCCGCCGTAGCGGCGGTTCAGAGCAATCCGAGATCGCGCAACTCGCGCCGCATCGGCTCGGGCATCGCCGCGATGGTTCCGGCAGCGGCCTTGCCGAGATCGGGCGGCACGGCATCTTCCGTCAGGTAGCGCCAGCCCTGGAACGGCCGCATCGGCCGCGGCGACACGGAGATCACCTTCGGCTGCATCACGATACGGCAGCGCCCGATGCCGTCCTTGTCGCGGAACGGCTCGATGCCGATGATCTTTTCGCGTGCAGCGATCTCGCCCTTGATCACCCAGTAGAGCGATCCGCCCGCGAGGATCTCGTCACCGCGCTTGGGCACCATGCGGGTGACGTGGACGTGGTGTTGCGGCAGGCCCTTCTTCTTGGCGGCCTGCATCCGTTCGACGATCCACTCCTTCAATTCCTTGACGGAGTCGCAACCGACGGCGAGCTTGATCAGATGTAGTGGCATGCCCCAGCATTAGCGAGCCGGCCGCGCCTTTGAAAGCCGAACTAATTGTTATCCGCAGCCGCGGGAGCCGGAGCCTGCTCGGGCTGAGCCGCCGGCGCAATCTGAACCGGCGCAGACGCAGGTGCGCGCGCGGCCTTCGGCGCAGGCTGCTTCTTCGCAGGTGGCGGCGCGGAGGCCTGGGCCGCGGTGGCCGCCGGCGCGCGCGCAGGCGGTGCGGCCGCAGTTCCCGATGGCGGCGCCGGCCGCGTGGCTGGCTCCGGCGCCATGATGCTGACCGCCGGCGTCGATGCGGCGCTCGGGAACTCCGCGTTGGTCGGCTTGCCGGTCGGCATTGAAGGCGGCAGCGCGGCGACGGCGCCCGGCATCGCCGCCACCGGCGTGTTCCAGTTCGATGCGTAGCGCGCGACCAGCCCCTCATAGAGATGGGCGTCCATATTGGAGGCGATCTGTTGCTGGTCCGTCAGCGAACGGAACGCGGCGCAATCGAATTGCGTGCAGCCGTCGCGGGCGACCAGCACCTGGGCGACGAGGCCGTAGCGGTCGTGCTCGATCGCCCGTCGCAACGCCTTGAGTTCCGGGGGCGGGTTCTTGCCGGCGGCAGCGACATCGCCGAGCGCGGTGAGACGGCTGATCTGGGCCGCGGTGTAGGAGACGGCGGCGGCGGTCGCTTCAGGCGATCCGAACAGCGCCTTCTCGCAGGCCGCCAGAACGGTGTCGCCGGCCAGATCGTCGATGCAGGACAGTGCGGGCAGCGCGGCGGTCGTCACGGGCCTCGCGCGGGTTTCGTTCGCGGGTGCTTCCCTGCCGCTCGGTCCATAGGCGCGAATGGTGGCAGCGCCCGCGATGCCGATCGCGAGCAGCGTGATCACGGTCAGCGCCCCGTTGGCGACCGATCGCTCGGCGCGCAGCAACGTGATCAGCAGGATCAGGCTGAAGAAGCCGGCGGCCGCCAGCGTCAGCCACATCGGAAAGCCCGGCGAGCGCCAGATGTCGTCGAGCGAATTGGCCCATGCCCAGTTCATGCGCGACGTCCCCTCACGCGAGCCGAGATCAAATTCAGTGATGGTAACTGCCCGCGAAGCGACAGCAGCCCGCTCACCATGTTGACTTGAACCGGACGTTTTGACGGCGGGACAACATCCAATTCGTCATCCCACCCTTGCGTAGCATCAGGACAGGGCGAGCTGGCTTTCCTTGGCAACCCGTTCGAAGGCTTCGGTCGAGCTCTTGATCCGATACTGACAATCGTCGCCTTCGGTCGGCAGCAGGCGGATGACCTCGTAGGTACCGCTGGCGGCCGGGCGCGCGATATTGCTGGCCGTGAAAAGGACGCGCGCGCCCACGGGGAATTTGTGCTTCAACACCCTCTCCATCACTCAAACAACGCCTGCCGCGCCCACGTGTCCCGCTGCGGCGGCCGGCCGGAAGCCCGGCGCGGTGTATAGCACGCGGCCGGCCTTCTTGGCCAGCGCTATGCCACTATAGCAAATGTGTGATTTTTGTAATATTTTCAGCACGATAGCGGGCACATGGGCCCACCAATGAGACCCCGGAACCGTAGAACTACGGGCCGACCTCACGAGCCCTGGGGCAGCTTTCCGTCGGGGCTCGCATTATCCACAGCCTTGGGCAGCTCCTGGGCCAGGATCTGGCTGAGCTGGTCGACCGGGATGTTGTAGCGCGCGGCAAGCTGCCTGACCGTGTCGTTGCCGAGCACCTGGCGGAGCTGGTCGGCCGAGATCGGCAGGTTCTGGCCGTTGCCGAGCCACGACTTGACCTGATCGGCGAAGCCCGCCTGCTCGAGCTTGGCGACGATGGCACCCAGGCCGCCCTGGTTGTTGCTGCCGAGCACCTCGTTGAGCACGGCCGGCAACACCGCTGCGCCAAGCTGGCCGAGCGCGCTGCGGAACGCGGGGTTGTTTTCCAGCGCGTCGAAGATTCCCATGGCCAGTCTCCCCTTGCGGCTGATGCGCGTTCTCTTCGTCGATTGAGCGCCGCCCGCCGGCCGGCCGTCAAGCTGCGCCCAATCACATTCCTGTCTGCGCCCGGCCCCGCCTCGCCTACGCGGTTTCGAACTTCTCGATGACCAGCGTTTCGGCGAGCCCGTCGCGCGTCCATTCCTGGAATGCCGGCTGCGCCAGCATGGTGTCCATATAGGCGCGCGTCTGCGGCGTGACCTCGATCGCATAGGTGCGGAAGCGGTGTACCACCGGCGCATACATCGCATCCGCCGCGCCGAAGCGGCCGAACAGGTAGGGCCCGCCCGCGCCATAGCGCTCGCGGCACTGCTGCCAGATCTCCTGCACGCGGGCGACGTTGGCCTGCGCATCCGCCGACAGTGTCACGGGACGCACCGGACGATGCAGGTTCATGCCGCATTCGCTGCGCAGCGCCATGAAGCCGGAATGCATCTCGGCGCACACTGAACGGGCATGTGCGCGCGCCGCGGCGTCATCGGGCCACAGCTTCTTCTCCGGAAAGCGCTCGGCGATGTATTCGATGATGCTGAGCGAATCCCACACCGTGACGTCGCCATCGACCAACACCGGTACCTTGCCGGCGCGGCTGAACGAGATGATGCGCTGCTTGTCTGCGGGATTGTCGGTGTAGAGCGGGATCACGACCTCCTCGAACGGGGTGTCGTTGGCGCGCAGCGCGAGCCATGGCCGCATCGACCATGACGAGTAGTTCTTGTTGCCGATCGCGAGCTTCAGCGCCATGTGACTGGTCCTTCTCAAATGCTGGTCCATCAAGCCGCTGCTTTTAACGCCATCGCGTGCACGCAATCAATCGTTGCCGCGACGGAACATGCATGGCAATCCTGCGCGGCAACGAGAGGATCACAATGAGCGGATACTGGGTCGACATGGCAGCGGTCGGCTTTTTCGTGCTGGAATGGCTGGTCTACGCCGCCACGCTGGAGCACTCGGCCTATGGCCGCGACAGCCTGTCGGCGCGCATGAACCGCTACCGCGAGGTCTGGGTGCGCCGGCTGCTCGACCGCGAGGCGCGCATGGTCGACATGCAGATCATGGCCTCGCTCCAGAACGGCACCGCCTTCTTCGCCTCCACCAGCCTCATCGCGCTCGGCGGCGCGCTGGCGCTGCTGCATGCGACCAACGATGCGCTCGTCATCCTCTCCAAGCTGCCGGTCGATCTCAGCCCCTCGCCCGCACTGTGGGAGCTGAAGTGCGTCGGCCTCGTCCTGATCTGCGTCTACGCCTTCTTCAAGTTCGCCTGGGCTTATCGCCTGTTCAACTATGTCGCGATCCTGTTCGGCGGCATGCCGCCGGCCTCCCAGCGCGGCACACCGGAAGCCGAAGCCCACGTCATCCGCACCTCCCGCCTGTTCGAATCGGCCGGCCGGCACTTCAACCGCGGCCAGCGCGCCTTCTTCTTCGCGCTCGGCTATCTCGGCTGGTTCGTCAGCCCCTGGGTGCTGTTCGTGACCACGGCGGCGGTCGTCATCGTGACGTGGCGGCGGCAGTTCGCATCCAGCGCGTGGGCGGCGATGGCGCCGGAGGAAGCGTCGCCGAAGGGCTAGCACTACTTTGGCAGAATCTATTTGCGCCAGTGTTTTTCAAGGATTTGTTTTCGGCAGTATGGGCACCGCTGAG